>NZ_JASCPM010000160.1:0-255 GCF_029960215.1 Pseudomonas sp. PS01301
CCCGCATCGCCGGGCGCCTCAGCTTCGCCGACGCCATGCCGCAGATGGGCATGAGCTCGGTGTTCGACATCATCCGCCAGCCCAAGCTCGAATTCACCAGCCGACTGCGCAACCTCAGCGACGCCGATGGCGACCTGGCCTACGACAATGCCATGTGCTACGCCAACCAGATCGCGCGCTCCTTCCGTGAAGAGCAGGTCTCGTCCGGCCGCAGCCTGCCGCTGATCGCTCCGCAAACCGGCGTGCGCGCCTTGG
>NZ_JASCPM010000161.1:0-255 GCF_029960215.1 Pseudomonas sp. PS01301
GTGAAAGTGTCTGTCCAGTCTATCTTTCTATCACATACCCAAATTTTTAAAGAACGATCTAATCAAAGACTAGAAATCAACATTCACCATCATCTTGATGGAATGCTCATTTCTAAGCTCTAACACAGAAGCAGTGGTGGTGGAGCCAAGCGGGATCGAACCGCTGACCTCCTGCGTGCAAGGCAGGCGCTCTCCCAGCTGAGCTATGGCCCCGTATTTCTACAGGCGTTTCCCACACAAAATTGGTGGGTCTGG
>NZ_JASCPM010000162.1:0-255 GCF_029960215.1 Pseudomonas sp. PS01301
GGGCACTGCCGAGTACATCGACTTCACCGGCTCCACCATCGCCAGTAATGACCAGAACAATGCTGATCGCCAGCCGATACGCATGAACACCCTGTTCGCCCGCAACCTGATCGAGCGTGCCAACATCGCCCTGGAAAACCTGCTGTCCTGGGAAACCCAGCACCTACCCGAGCCGGCATTGGCCGAGTCCGGCAATCAGCCGTTCATGGACTTCAAGGGCGCCAACGGCCTCTACTTCTGGGAGCTGTTCTTCCA
>NZ_JASCPM010000163.1:0-254 GCF_029960215.1 Pseudomonas sp. PS01301
CTGCTGAGTTCGGGATGGGATCAGGTGGTTCCAATGCTCTATGGTCGTCAAGAAATTCTGTAGCCGGGATGCCCTTTGGGAGGCACTCCAGCGAATCGGGTATGTGATATTTGTGGGTTGTCTTGCTTGCGAACTTTCGGTTCGTGTCATCTCCACAGTCACCGCAATCTGGTCATTCGACGCAAATTGCTTGGGTGTTATATGGTCAAGCCTCACGGGCAATTAGTATGGGTTAGCTCAACGCCTCACAGCGC
>NZ_JASCPM010000164.1:0-252 GCF_029960215.1 Pseudomonas sp. PS01301
CGAGTTCTCTCAAGCGCCTTGGTATTCTCTACCCAACCACCTGTGTCGGTTTGGGGTACGGTTCCTGGTTACCTGAAGCTTAGAAGCTTTTCTTGGAAGCATGGCATCAACCACTTCGTCGTCTAAAAGACAACTCGTCATCAGCTCTCGGCCTTGAGATCCCGGATTTACCTAAGATCCCAGCCTACCACCTTAAACTTGGACAACCAACGCCAAGCTGGCCTAGCCTTCTCCGTCCCTCCATCGCAATAA
>NZ_JASCPM010000165.1:0-233 GCF_029960215.1 Pseudomonas sp. PS01301
ATGGAAAACAGGTTAATATTCCTGTACTTCTGGTTATTGCGATGGAGGGACGGAGAAGGCTAGGCCAGCTTGGCGTTGGTTGTCCAAGTTTAAGGTGGTAGGCTGGGATCTTAGGTAAATCCGGGATTTCAAGGCCGAGAGCTGATGACGAGTTGTCTTTAGACGACGAAGTGGTTGATGCCATGCTTCCAAGAAAAGCTTCTAAGCTTCAGGTAACCAGGAACCGTACCCCA
>NZ_JASCPM010000166.1:0-231 GCF_029960215.1 Pseudomonas sp. PS01301
GGGGGGGGGGGGGGGGGGGGGGGGGGGGGGGGGGGGGGGGGGGGGGGGGGGGGGGGGGGGGGGGGGGGGGGGGGGGGGGGGGGGGGGGGGGGGGGGGGGGGGGGGGGGGGGGGGGGGGGGGGGGGGGTGGGGGGGGGGGGGGGGGGGGGGGGGGGGGGGGGGGGGGGGGGGGGGGGGGGGGGGGGGGGGGGGGGGGGGGGGGGGGGGGGGGGGGGGGGGGGGGGGGGGGGG
>NZ_JASCPM010000167.1:0-207 GCF_029960215.1 Pseudomonas sp. PS01301
GTCAAGAAATTCTGTAGCCGGGATGCCCTTTGGGAGGCACTCCAGCGAATCGGGTATGTGATATTTGTGGGTTGTCTTGCTGCGAACTTTCGGTTCGTGTCATCTCCACAGTCACCGCAATCTGGTCATTCGACGCAAATTGCTTGGGTGTTATATGGTCAAGCCTCACGGGCAATTAGTATGGGTTAGCTCAACGCCTCACAGCGC
>NZ_JASCPM010000016.1:0-94371 GCF_029960215.1 Pseudomonas sp. PS01301
CCCGCTAAGGCTTCACCTCGTTCTGCCTGATATCCGGCGCTGCTCGCTTCGCGGGCAGAGCCCGCTCCCACAACCCCCAACCCCCAACCCCCAACCCACAAGCCATGAGGGTCGCAATTGGAACCCACGCGGTCTGCGCTCTTCTAAGCAGCACACACCCTGTGTCTGCCGTTCAAGGAGAGCCCCCATGTCGTTGCGCAAGTTCGCCTTGCTACCTTTGTGCCTGTCGCTGATGATCGCCGGCTGCAGTAACGCCCCCGACGCCAGCATGGCGCCACGCACCGTCGACAGCGTAGACCTGCAACGCTATCAAGGCACCTGGTACGAAGTGGCCAGATTGCCCATGTTCTTCCAACGCAACTGCGCCCAGTCCGAAGCCCACTACACCCTGCAAACCGATGGCAATATCGGCGTGCTCAACCGTTGCCGTACCGAAGGTGGTGAATGGAGCGAAGCCAAGGGCACGGCGTCGCCACAGGTCCCGGGCAAGACCGACAAGCTGTGGGTAGTGTTCGACAACTGGTTCTCCCGGATGGCGCCAAGCCTGGCCAAAGGCGACTACTGGGTCTTGGACGTGGACGACAGCTACCAGCATGCGCTGGTCGGCAGTCCGAGCCGCAAGTACCTGTGGCTGCTGTCACGTACTCCCCAGGTGTCCACCGCAGTGCGCGAGCGGATGTTGGCGAAGGCACGTCAGCAGGGCTATGACACCAGTCGCCTGATCTGGCGCGCGGCGGATGCCGACATCGGCAAATAAGGCCTGTCGCGACTTGCGCCCGGCACGAGTGGCGTTACAGCCTAGGCGCGAGTCGCGTTACAATGTCGCTCGCTGTGCCCTACGAATCAATCAAGGAATTCCCGTGCCGACTCCGCCTGTTGTCCCTGCGCTGGCTGCCCAGATGGGCGAAAGTCCGGCGCCCTTGTATGCCCGCGTCAAACAGATGATTGCGGTGCAGATCCTCAACGGCACCTGGCCACCGCACTACCGGGTGCCTTCGGAAAGCGAGCTGGTCAATCAGTTGGGCTTCAGCCGAATGACCATCAACCGTGCCCTGCGCGAGCTGACGGCCGAAGGCCTGCTGGTGCGCATGCAGGGCGTCGGTACGTTCGTGGCCGAGCCGAAAAGCCAGTCGGCGCTGTTCGAGGTGCACAACGTCGCCGACGAGATCGCCGCTCGCGGCCATCGTCACAGCAGCCGCCTGGTGCTGCTGGAAGAGGAGGCGGCCGGTGCCGAACGCGCCTTGACCCTGAACATGCGCGAAGGCCAGCGGGTGTTTCATTCGATCATCGTGCACTACGAAAACGACATCCCGGTGCAGATCGAGGATCGTTACGTCAACGCGCAGATCGCCCCGCAGTACCTGCAGCAGGACTTCGTCGACGAGACCCCCTATGCCTACCTGACCCGCGTGGCACCTTTGACTGCCGGCGAGCACGTGGTCGAGGCCATGCTGGCCAACCCCAGCGAGTGCGAGCTGCTGCAGATCGAGCGTGGCGAACCCTGCCTGCTGATCCTGCGGCGTACCTGGTCGGGCAAGACGCCCGTCACCGCCGCGCGCCTGATCCACCCCGGATCACGCCATCGCCTGGAAGGCCGCTTCACCAAATAGGCCTCCCCACGGCACAAATATGCCAATCTGCCGTTCGTCGCGCAGAACAATGGCTCATCGTGCGGTCACACTCATAGATCGCCGTGACCATGGCTTATGTGGAGCAGGACCCGATGAAACTGAACAAGACCCTCCTGGCAACGACCCTGTCCCTGGGCTTGCTGGCCGGTGCCACCAGCAGCCAAGCCGCTGGCTGGTGCGAATCGGGCAAGACGGTGAAATTCGCCGGCCTGAACTGGGAGAGCGGCATGCTGCTCACCGACCTGCTGCAATTCGTCCTCGAGCACGGCTACGACTGCAAGACCGACAGCTTGCCCGGCAACTCCATCACCATGGAAAGTGCCCTGGGCAGTAACGACATCCAGGTGTTTGCCGAGGAGTGGGTCGGCCGCAGCGAAGTCTGGAACAAGGCCGAGCAGGCGGGCAAGGTGGTCGGGGTCGGCGCACCGATCACCGGCGCCGTGGAAGGCTGGTACGTGCCGCGCTACGTGATCGAAGGCGACGCCAAGCGCGGCCTTGACGCCAAGGCCCCCGATCTTGCCGCCATCGCCGACCTGAGCAAATACGCCAAGGTGTTCAAGGACCAGGAAGAGCCGAACAAGGGCCGCTTCTACAACTGCCCGGCCGGTTGGACCTGCGAGCTGGAAAACAGCGAAATGCTCAAGAGCTATGGTCTGCAGGACAGCTACACCAATTTCCGCCCCGGCACCGGGCCAGCCCTGGATGCGGCTGTGCTGTCGAGCTACAAGCGCGGCGAACCGATCCTGTTCTACTACTGGTCGCCCACTCCGCTGCTGGGTCAGGTCGATGTGGTCAAGCTGGCAGAAAAGCCCGGTGTGGACAAGACCATCAGCATCAAGGTCGGCCTGTCCAAAGCCTTCCACGAAGGCGCGCCGGAATTGCTTCCCGTGTTCGAGAAGGTCAACCTGCCCATCGACCTGCTCAACCAGAACCTGGCGCGCATGAGCCGCGAGCGTATCGAGTCGCCCAAGCTGGCGCGCTTGTTCCTCAAGGAGCACCCGGAAGTCTGGAAGCCGTGGGTCAGTGAAGCGGCAGCCAGCAAGATCGAAGCGGCGCTTTGACCTTGCCCGTTGTTTTGACGAAGCCCCTTGCACCGAGAGCGCTCCATGTTTCCTGAGAGTTTCACCTTCTCCATCGCCGACTGGGTCAACGACGGCGTCGATGCGCTGGTCACCCGCTACGGCGATGTGTTCCGGCAGATCTCCGACACACTGCTGTGGGCCATCGTCAACCTGGAAAGCCTGCTGCGCATGACGCCTTGGTGGCTGATGCTGGCCATCGTCGGCGGCATCGCCTGGCATGCCTCGCGCAAATGGCTGACCACCGTGGTCATCGTTGGCCTGCTGTTTCTGGTGGGAGCCGTGGGCTTGTGGGACAAGCTCATGCAGACCCTGGCCTTGATGCTCGTGGCCACGGTGATTTCCGTAGTGATCGCCATTCCCCTGGGCATTCTTGCTGCGCGTAGCGACCGGCTGCGTGCGGTGTTGATGCCGCTGCTCGACATCATGCAGACCATGCCCAGCTTCGTGTACCTGATCCCAGTGCTGATGCTGTTCGGTCTGGGCAAGGTGCCTGCCATCTTCGCCACCGTCATCTACGCGGCACCGCCGCTGATTCGCCTGACCGACCTGGGTATTCGCCAAGTGGATCGAGAGGTCATGGAGGCGATCAACGCCTTCGGCGCCAACCGCTGGCAACAGCTGTTCGGCGTGCAACTGCCGCTGGCCTTGCCCAGCATCATGGCTGGTATCAACCAGACCACGATGATGGCGCTGTCCATGGTGGTGATTGCCTCGATGATCGGCGCGCGCGGCCTGGGCGAAGACGTGCTGGTCGGCATTCAGACGCTGAACGTGGGCAAGGGCCTAGAGGCGGGGCTGGCGATCGTCATTCTGGCGGTCGTGATCGACCGCATCACTCAGGCCTATGGTCGTCCCCGTCACGAGGTAGGCCGATGAACCCACCCAAGATCGAAGTGCGCAACGTCTACAAAGTATTCGGCAAGCGCGAGAAAGAGGCGCTGGCGCTGAGCCAGCAAGGCCAAAGCAAGGAACAGGTGCTGGCAGCAACCGGTTGCGTGGTTGGCGTCGATGACCTGTCATTGTCGATCGCAGCGGGCGAGGTGTTCGTGATCATGGGTCTGTCCGGTTCGGGCAAGTCGACATTGGTGCGGCATTTCAACCGACTGGTAGACCCTTCCAGTGGCCAGATTCTGGTGGATGGCGAAGATATCCTGCGCTATGGCATGCCAGCGCTGCGCGAATTTCGCCGCCGCAAGATCAGCATGGTGTTCCAGAGCTTCGGCCTGTTGCCGCACAAGAGCGTGCTCGACAACGTCGCCTATGGGCTCAAGGTTCGCGGTGAGAGCAAGGCGCTGTGCCAGGAGCGGGCGCAGCAGTGGGTCGAGGCGGTCGGTCTCAACGGCTACGAGCGTGCCTATCCCCAGCAGCTGTCCGGCGGCATGCGCCAGCGTGTGGGCCTGGCGCGGGCACTGGCGGCGGACACCGACATTATCCTCATGGACGAAGCGTTCAGTGCTCTGGACCCGTTGATCCGTGCAGAAATGCAGGATCAGTTGCTGGAATTGCAGACCCGCCTGCACAAGACCATCGTGTTCATCACCCACGACCTGGACGAGGCGATTCGCCTGGGCAACCGGATCGCCATCCTCAAGGATGGGCGCTTGATCCAGGCCGGGACTGCCAGGGAAATTCTGCACAACCCGGCTGACGATTACGTTGACCGGTTCGTGCAGCGTCGCAGCGTTGCGGTTTGAGGCAACCGGTGGTGGGGTCTGGAAAGCGTCTGCCGACATTGCTGTCAGACATTTCTGTCGGAAGTTTCTGAAAAGTGCCTCTTTCAGAAACTTCCGATTGTTGTCCCGCAATACCCTGCCTAGCGTGCAGGCATCCGTTCAGGAACAAGGAATGCCTGCATGCCCGTCACCAAGCACTACCTCAGCCATGAAGCCATCCACAAGGCGTTGCGCATTGCCGACTTGACCGATGCCTGCGAACCGCCCCACGCGGTACGCCTGCTGGTCAGGGATCTGCTCGCGGGTCTGGTGCGCCAAGGCTGGCCCCTGGCCGAAGTGCACAAGGGGCCGCGGATCATCTCCGCAGTGGAAAACTTTCAGCTGTGCGGTGACGATCCCCAAGTGATGGATGAAGTCAGCACTCACAGCTGTTGGGTCGATGATGAATTGCTGCTGCGCACCCAGACCAGCAGCGCGGTCATCACCGGCCTGCAGGCGGCGGCGGGGCGTCGCGCGCCGGGCGAAACCATCATGCTCGCCGCGCCCGGCATCACCTTCCGTCGCGACATCCGCGATCGCTGGCACTGCGCCGAACCGCACCAGATGGACATCTGGGTAGTGGGCGACGCCGCGCTGGGCAATCGTCAGGAGCTGCTGCGGCTGGTAGGCGACGTGCTGGACATCGCCGTGCCGGGACGCATGTGGGCGCACAGCTCGGGCGTCTGCGGTTTTACCCGCGATGGCCTCAATGTCAGCCTGGTCACCCGCCAGGCGCCGGTGGATATTCTGGCTTGCGGTTGCATCTGCCCGGCGTTCCTGCAACGCCTGGACGTCGATCCCCAGGCCCATGGCGGTCTGGTGCTGCGCCTGGGGCTGGATCGCCTGGCGATGCTGCGCAAGGGTGTTCCGGACATTCGTCTGCTGCGTGACGGCCATCCCCAGGTCCAGGCGCAGATGGGCGACCTCAAGGCCTGGCAACCGCTTTACCGCCAGCCGGCCATCAGCCGTGACCTGTCGCTGGCGGTGGAACCTGGATTGGGCATCGAGGACATCACAGAGCGTGTCCTGCAGGTGGCCGGCTATCGCGCCGGCTGGATCGAAGAATTGCACATACGGGGCTGCTGGTCGTTCGAGGAATTGCCTTCCCTGACCATCAAGCGTCTGGGTATCGTGCGTGGCCAGCACAACCTGGTGCTGCAGGTGGTGCTGCGCGACCATGCCCAGTCCTTGACCGCGCAACAGGCCGATGACCTATACCGGGACATCCGCGCCACCCTTCACCAAGGCGTGCCCGGTGGCGCCTATCTGGTGGGGGAGCGCTTGTGAAACCCTGCAATGGATAGGGAGAATGCGCCGAGTGGTCATTCGGGTTTATGATGGCCGACGGCAGAGACCCAACTTCCAACGGAGCGCACGATGCAAACCTTGTACCCGCAGATCAAACCCTACGCCAGGCATGATCTGGCCGTGGAAGAGCCGCACGTGCTGTATGTCGACGAGAGCGGTTCGCCGCAGGGCTTGCCGGTGCTCTTCATCCACGGCGGCCCGGGTTCGGGCTGCGACGCGCAGAGCCGTTGCTACTTCGATCCCAACGTCTATCGCATCGTCACCTTCGACCAGCGCGGCTGCGGCCGTTCCACCCCCCATGCCAGCATTGAGAACAACACCACCTGGCGGCTGGTGGCAGACATGGAGCGCATTCGCGAACACCTGGGCATCGACAAGTGGGTTCTGTTCGGCGGCTCCTGGGGCTCGACCTTGGCGCTGGCCTATGCCCAGACGCATCCCGAGCGCGTGCATGGCCTGATCCTGCGCGGAATCTTCCTGTGCCGCCCGCAGGAAATCGAATGGTTCTACCAGTGCGGCGCCAGCCGTCTGTTCCCCGACTACTGGCAGGACTACGTCGCGCCGATTCCACCGGAAGAGCGCGGCAACCTGTTGCAGGCCTTCCACAAGCGCCTCACCGGCAATGACCAGATCGCCCAGATGCACGCTGCCAAGGCGTGGTCCACCTGGGAAGGCCGTACCGCGACCCTGCGACCCAACCCGTTGGTGGTCGACCGCTTCTCCGAGCCGCAACGTGCATTGTCGATTGCCCGCATCGAGACCCACTACTTCGTCAACAACGCTTTCCTGGAGCCGGATCAATTGATCCGCGACATGCCGCGTATCGCCCATTTGCCGGCGGTGATCGTGCATGGCCGCTATGACGTGATCTGTCCGCTGGACAACGCCTGGGCGCTGCATCAAGCCTGGCCCAACAGCGAACTGCAGGTGATTCGCGACGCTGGCCACGCCGCCTCCGAGCCGGGCATCACCGATGCGCTGGTGCGTGCCGCCGAACAGATGGCGCGCCGTTTGCTGGATTTGCCTCTGGAAGAGGCATGAAGGGGCTGCTGCAACGGGTCAGCCAGGCCCGTGTCGAGGTCGCCGGGCAGACCATAGGCGCCATCGATCAGGGTTTGCTGGTACTGGTGGCCGTCGAACCGGACGACACCGCCGCCAGTGCCGACAAGCTGCTGCATAAGCTGCTCAACTATAGAGTGTTCAGCGATGAGCAGGGCAGGATGAATCTGTCGCTCAAGGACGTCGGCGGCGGGTTGCTGCTGGTGTCGCAATTCACCCTGGCGGCGGACACCCGCAGCGGCCTGCGCGCAGGCTTCTCCACTGCAGCGCCGCCGGCCTTGGCGCAGGCGCTTTTCGACCACCTGGTCGAGGCTGCAAAAAAAGCGCACGGGCAGGTTCAGGTGGGGCAATTCGGTGCCGATATGCAGGTAAGCTTGACCAATGATGGGCCTGTAACCTTCCTGTTACAAAGTTAATGGCCTATTGATGGCGAGTTTGCGGTCGTCGACCTCTCTTCGTAGCATAAATACTTGGGCTACCCTGATGCGTTGTGACGCGACGTACTAGATAATCGCGCGCCAGGGGGGCCACGTTTTGCTACCCGGTATTTCCAGTTTGAAGCGTGTCTGGCTCCGCTTGGGGAATCATTAAGCCCTTTTGGAGTCGGAACAGTGCTCGCCAACCCGGCGCAAGATTGCTGGCCGTTGGTTTTTCGATATGTTTTCGGCGAGGGTTGCTCGTGATTGTTAGTCCTTTAAATGCTTCAAGAACACCCCGCACTCGGTTGCGCAAAGCGATGCTGGCCGGGTCTGCACTGTTCTGCCTGTTCAGCGCCAGCCAACTCTGGGCCTTCAGCCTGGACGATGTTGCCGGACGCGCCAAGGAGCTTGCCGGTCAGAAATTCGAAACCCCGCGCAGCAACTTGCCCAAAGAGTTTCGCGACATGAAGTTCGCGGACTACCAGAAAATCCGTTTCCGCAACGAGAACGCAGAATGGGCTGATGCCAAGACCCCGTTCAAGCTGTCTTTCTATCACCAGGGCATGCATTTCGACACGCCGGTGAAGATCAACGAAGTCACCGCCACTGCCGTCAATGAAATCAAGTACGACCCTGCGCGTTTCGATTTCGGCGACCTGCAGTTCGATCCCAAGTCCACCGAGCAGTTGGGTTACGCCGGTTTCCGTGTGCTGTTCCCGATCAACAAGGCGGACAAACAGGACGAGATCATGACCATGCTGGGCGCGAGCTACTTCCGCGTCATCGGCAAGGGTCAGGTCTATGGCCTCTCGGCCCGCGGCCTGGCCCTGGATACGGCACTGCCGTCGGGTGAAGAGTTCCCGCGCTTCCGCGAATTCTGGGTAGAACGGCCAAACGAAGGCGACAAGCAGCTGGTAATCTTTGCCCTGCTCGATTCGCCGCGCTCCACCGGCGCCTACAAGTTGACCCTGCGTCCTGGCAAGGACACCACCGTCGACGTCGAGTCGCGGGTGTTCCTGCGTGACCGTGTCAGCCGCCTGGGTATCGCGCCGCTGACCAGCATGTTCCTGTTCGGCTCCAACCAGCCGTCCCGTGTGCAGAATTATCGCCACGAGCTGCATGACTCCACCGGCCTGTCCATCCATGCCGGCAACGGTGAGTGGCTGTGGCGCCCGCTGAACAATCCCAAGCACCTGGCTGTGAGCAGCTTCACCGTCGAGAACCCCAAGGGCTTCGGTCTGCTGCAGCGTGGCCGCGAGTTCTCCCGCTACGAAGACCTCGACGACCGCTACGACAAGCGCCCAAGCGCTTGGATCGAGCCGAAGGGTGATTGGGGCAAGGGCACCGTCGACCTGGTGGAAATCCCCACTGCGGACGAAACCAACGACAACATCGTGGCGTTCTGGAACCCGGAGAAGATCCCGGAGCCGGGCGTGGCGCTGGAGCATAACTACCGCCTGCACTGGACGATGGACGAAGACGAGTTCCATTCGCCCGACATTGCCTGGGTCGACCAGACTCTGCGCTCGACCGGTGACGTGAAGCAGTCCAACCTGATTCGTCAGGCCGATGGCAGCATCGCCTTCCTGATCGACTATCAGGGTCCGGTGCTGGCCGCTCTGCCTGAGGACGCCGCCGTTCGCAGCCAGGTCAGCGTCGATGACAACGCCGAGCTGGTCGAGAACAACGTTCGCTACAACCCGGAAACCAAAGGCTGGCGCCTGACCCTGCGGGTCAAGGTCAAGGATCCGAACAAGGCCGTGGAAATGCGTGCGGCGCTGGTCAAGGATCTGCCGGTGGAGCCCGTCAAGGCTACCGAACCGGTCGAAGACAAGGGTGCGCACAAGCATGACAAGGCGCACGGCAAGGCCGAGAAGCCAGCCGAAGTGGCCCAGGCCCCTGCAGCGACCGCGCCGGAAGCCGCTGCCGAAACCGCTCCTGTCACACCTACCGAACCGGTCAAGACCGAACAGGTCCTGACTGAAACCTGGAGCTACCAGTTGCCCGCCGATGACTAATTCTCCAGCTCGGCCAGAATCGCTTGGCGAATACCTGGCTCAATTGCCCTTGGGGGACGCACAGCGCGCAGAACTTGCCGACTGCACGTCCTTCACCGAACTGCACGAGCGCCTGTCCGGGCGCCCGGCGCACGATGCCGTGCTCGGCGCACAGAACTCGGTCGAACAGCGCCTGCGGCTGGACTCGGCTGCCGAACTGGAAGAGGCCGAGATGTTCGGCCTCGACGCCAGCGGTCGCCTGCAGCTCAAGGCCACGCCACCGATCCACCGTACGCTGGTGGTTCCCGAGCCCTGGCGCACCAACGTCCTGGTTCGGGCATGGCGCAAGCTGACCGGCAAGGCCAGCAAGCCCGAGCCGACCAGCGACAAGCGCGAGTTGCCGAAAGCGCGCTGGCGCTGGGTCGGTTCGATGCGTCGCTACATCCTGCTGGTGCTGATGCTCGGCCAGACCATCGTCGCCGGCTGGTACATGAAAGGCATCATGCCGTACCAGGGCTGGGGCATGGTCGACCTCGACGAAGTGGTTCGTCAGCCGATCATGCAGACCGCCACCCAGGTCCTGCCGTACTTCCTGCAGACCAGTATCCTGATCCTCTTCGGTATCCTTTTCTGCTGGGTATCGGCGGGGTTCTGGACGGCGTTGATGGGCTTCCTCGAACTGCTCACCGGTCGCGACAAGTACCGCATCTCCGGTGCCAGCGCGGGCAATGAGCCGATCGAAGCCGGTGCGCGTACCGCGCTGGTGATGCCGATCTGCAACGAAGACGTGACTCGCGTCTTCGCCGGTCTGCGTGCCACGTTCGAATCGGTGAAGGCGACCGGCGATCTGGATCGCTTCGATTTCTTCGTGCTCAGCGACACCAACGACCCCGACATCGCCGTTGCCGAGCAGCAGGCGTGGTTGCAGGTGTGCCGCGAAGCCGGTGGTTTCGGCCACATCTTCTATCGTCGCCGTCGTCGTCGGGTCAAGCGCAAGAGCGGCAACCTCGACGACTTCTGCCGTCGCTGGGGCAGCGAATACCGCTACATGGTCGTACTCGATGCGGACAGCGTGATGAGCGGCGAATGCCTGACCAGCCTAGTGCGCTTGATGGAAGCGACGCCGGACGCGGGCATTATCCAGACCGCGCCGAAGGCGTCAGGCATGGACACCCTGTATGCGCGCATGCAGCAGTTCGCCACCCGCGTGTACGGTCCGCTGTTCACCGCAGGTCTGCACTTCTGGCAGTTGGGCGAATCGCACTATTGGGGGCACAACGCGATCATTCGCATGAAGCCCTTCATCGAGCACTGCGCCCTGGCGCCGCTGCCGGGCAAGGGTGCGTTCGCCGGTGCGATCCTCTCTCACGACTTCGTCGAGGCGGCCCTGATGCGCCGTGCCGGCTGGGGCGTGTGGATTGCCTACGACCTGCCAGGCAGCTACGAAGAGTTGCCGCCCAACCTGCTTGACGAACTCAAGCGCGATCGCCGCTGGTGCCACGGCAACCTGATGAACTTCCGCCTGTTCCTGGTCAAGGGCATGCACCCGGTTCACCGGGCGGTGTTCCTGACCGGCGTGATGTCGTACCTGTCGGCACCGTTGTGGTTCTTCTTCCTGGTGTTGTCCACGGCCCTGCTGGCGGTGAACACGCTGATGGAGCCGACCTACTTCCTGGCGCCACGACAACTGTACCCATTGTGGCCGCAATGGCATCCCGACAAGGCGGTGGCGCTGTTCTCCACCACCATCGTGCTGCTGTTCCTGCCCAAGCTGCTGAGCATCATCCTGATCTGGGCCAAGGGTGCGAAGGAATACGGCGGTCGTTTCAAGGTCACCCTGTCGATGCTGCTGGAGATGCTGTTCTCCATGCTGCTGGCGCCGGTGCGTATGCTGTTCCACACCCGTTTCGTGCTGGCCGCGTTCCTGGGCTGGGCGGCTACCTGGAACTCGCCGCAACGCGACGACGACTCCACTCCATGGAGCGAAGCGATCAAGCGTCACGGCTCGCAAACCCTGCTGGGTGCGGCCTGGGCTGCCCTGGTGATCTGGTTGAACCCCAGCTTCCTGTGGTGGCTGACGCCGATCGTGGGTTCGCTGATGCTGTCGATCCCGGTATCGGTGATTTCCAGCCGGACCAACCTGGGTGTGCAGGCTCGGGAGGAGAAGCTGTTCCTGATCCCGGAAGAGTACGACACGCCACAGGAACTGGTTTCCACCGATCGCTACACCCAGGAGAACCGCGACAACGCGCTCAAGGACGGTTTCGTGCGTGCGGTCGTCGATCCGCGCCAGAACGCCCTGGCCTATGGTTTGGGCACGGCACGGCACGGCAAGGCCGCGCCGATCGAGAGCATGCGTGCGCAGTGGGTCCATCAGGCTTTGCAAGGTGGTCCGCAGAAGCTCGATAACAACACGCGCATGTCGCTGCTCAGCGATCCGGTGGCGATCTCGCGTCTGCATGAGCATGTCTGGGCCGATCAGAACACGGCCTGGCTGGATGCCTGGCGTCAGTCCAAGCAAGCGGAACGCCCGGCTCAGCCTGAGCAACCGCTCGGTGCTGTACCGGCAACAGGCTTGCAGAACGCCTGACCGCACCTGACCTTTTCGCGGCCGATGACCGCTCCTACAGGAATCTCCAAACACCTGTAGGAGCGGTCAGTGGCCGCGAAGGTCACACCCCAATATCCCCGCCATGCCCCCCAACAGTGCCATCCGGCACTAATTTCAGTACCAAACTTTGTCCAGACCCCCGTTTGAGTTAGGATCGCACCCCGAAATGGTGCGCCCAGGCCGGGTCGTGCCCGAAGTTGGCTAGGGGAATTGGTGATGAAGAAGTATCTGTCGATGCTGCTGCTCGGCGTCATGGCCATGGCGGCCGTGGGTTCGGCGCACGCGGGCGCTATCGATGAAGCGGTCAAGCGCGGCACATTGCGCGTGGGCATGGACCCCACCTACATGCCGTTCGAGATGACCAACAAGCGTGGCGAAATCATCGGTTTCGAAGTCGATCTGCTCAAGGCCATGGCCAAGTCCATGGGGGTCAAGCTGGAACTGGTTTCTACCAGCCTGGACGGCATCATTCCCGCCCTGATGACCGACAAGTTCGACATGATCGGCAGCGGCCTGACCCTGACCCAAGAACGCAACCTGCGCATCAACTTCAGCGATCCGTTCATCGTCGTCGGCCAGACCCTGCTGATTCGCAAGGAATTGGCCGAGAAGATCAAGACCTACAAGGACTTGAACTCAGAGGACTACCGCATCACTTCCAAAGTAGGCACCACCGGTGAGTTCGTGGCGCGCAAGCTGATCGCCAAGGCGCAATACCATGGCTACGACAACGAGCCTGAAGCGGTACTCGATGTGGTCAACGGCAAGGCCGACGCATTCATCTATGATTCGCCCTACAACGTGGTGGCGGTGGACAAGGTCGGCAACGGCAAGCTGGTCTACCTCGACGAGCCCTTCACCTACGAACCGCTGGCGTTCGGCTTGAAGAAGGGCGACTACGACAGCCTCAACTTCATCAACAACTTCCTGCGCCAGGCCCGTGAAGACGGCAGCTACGATCGTATCCACAAGAAGTGGTTCGTGAACAAGAACTGGCTCAACGAAATGCAGTGACTGCGCCTCTGGCCAGACTCTCCCTGACGCGCGGGCTTGCCCCGCGCGTCGGTCTTCTAGCGGATTGAACCCCCTGTGATCAAACACCACAAAGCCCAATGGCCCTGGCACGGGCTGACCGCGCTGGTGCTCATCGGCCTGGCTTTCAGCTTGTACGCCGCGACCTCGCGCATCTCCTACGAGTGGCACTGGAATCGGGTGCCGCAATACTTCGTCTACCAGGCCGAACAGCCGCAGCGCGCCGAAGGCTACGGCAGCGTCGAACAGATCACTCGGGAGGGCGGGCGGGCACAAGTGACCCTGCGCGATGAAGACGGCGGCGAGCAGGTGTTGCGTGTGGACGCCAGCAGTGTCGTGCTGCAGGAGGGCGATGACGTGTCCGAAGGCGATCAGATCGGCGTGACCCGGCACTGGACGGCCGGACCGATCGCCTGGGGCTTGTGGACCACCCTGTGGCTGTCGCTGGTGTCGGGCGTGGTCGGGCTGCTTCTGGGTCTGGTCACCGGGCTGTGCCGGCTGTCGAGCAATCCCACCCTGCGTCATCTGTCCACCGTGTATGTGGAGCTGGTGCGCGGCACGCCGCTGCTGGTGCAGATCTTCATCTTCTACTTCTTCATCGGTACCGTACTCAACCTCTCGCGCGAGTTCGCCGGTGTTGCGGCACTGGCGTTGTTCACCGGCGCCTACGTCGCCGAGATCGTGCGCTCGGGCGTGCAGTCCATCGCCAAGGGGCAGGGCGAGGCTGCCCGTTCGCTGGGCCTGGATGCCGGACAATCGATGCGTTACGTGATCCTGCCCCAGGCGTTCAAGCGTGTATTGCCACCGTTGGCGGGGCAGTTCATCAGCCTGGTCAAGGACACGTCGCTGGTTTCGGTGATCGCCATCACCGAGCTGACCAAGAGTGGGCGCGAGGCGATCACCACGTCGTTCTCGACGTTCGAGATCTGGTTCTGCGTGGCAGCCCTGTACCTGGTCATCAACCTGCCGCTGTCGTATTTCGCCAGCCGGCTCGAGCGGAGGCTTGCGCAAAGTGATTGAAGTACGCAACCTGTTGAAGGTGTTCAATACCCGCGGCCAGGTGGTGCGTGCGGTGGATCAGGTCAGCACCCAGGTGGCCAAGGGCGAGGTGCTGGTGGTTCTGGGCCCTTCGGGTTCGGGCAAGTCCACGTTCTTGCGCTGTCTGAATGGCCTGGAGGCGTTCGATCAGGGCTCGGTCAGCATCGACGGCCTGCGCCTGGATGACCCCAAGACCAACATCAATGCCTATCGGCGCGAAGTCGGCATGGTGTTCCAGCACTTCAACCTGTTTCCGCACATGACCGTGCTGGAAAACCTCTGCCTGGCGCAGAAGGTGGTGCGCAAGCGCGGCAAGGCCGAGCGCGAGGCCAAGGCCCGTGCGTTGCTGGCCAAGGTCGGCATCGGCGAGAAGGCCGATGCGTTTCCGTCACGGCTGTCCGGCGGCCAGCAGCAGCGCGTGGCCATTGCCCGGGCGTTGTGCATGGACCCCAAGGTGATGCTGTTCGACGAGCCGACTTCGGCGCTCGACCCGGAGATGGTCGGTGAAGTGCTGGAAGTGATGAAGACCCTGGCCGAGGAGGGCATGACCATGGTGTGCGTTACCCATGAGATGGGTTTCGCTCGGGAAGTCGCGGACCGGGTGCTGTTCTTCGACCACGGCCGGTTGCTGGAGGACGCGCCCCCGGCCGAGTTCTTCGATGCACCCAAGGACCCCAGGGCACAGGCGTTCCTGCGGCAGGTGTTGTAGTTCTGCTGTTTGGGTGACTGTAGGGCCTCTTCGCGGGCAGAGGGCTCGCCGCCCGCCCCGTTCCCACAGGAGTACGGCAGGAGTTGTGGGTCTGTTGCCTGGCTGACTGGCTGTGTTGGCCTCTTCGCGGGCAGAGACCCGCTCCCACAGGAGTACGGCGGGAGTTGCGGGTCTGTTGCCTGGCTGACTGGCTGTGTTGGCCTCTTCGCAGGCAGAGACCCGCTCCTACAAGATCGCTGCAAACTCTTGTGGGAGCGGGTCTCTGCCCGCGAAGAGGCCCGCAAGCCCACCACCCAACCTCAAACCTTGAACTGCCCCACCAACCCCTGCAGGTGTGTCCCCAGCCGCGCCAGCTCGATGCTCGACGCTGCGGTCTCCTCGCTCGCCGCCGACGTCTGCTCGGAAACCTCGCGCACATTGAGCACGCTGCGGTTGATCTCGTCGGCCACCACGCTCTGTTGCTCCGCCGCTGCCGCGATCTGCTGATTCATGGCCTGGATCGCCGACACCGTGCGGGTGATGTCGCTCAACGACTGGCCGGCACGGCGAGCCAGTTGCACGCTGCTGTCGGTCATTTCCCGGCTGCTGTCCAACGCGCTCGACACCTGATGAGTCCCGGTTTGCAGGGATGCGATCAGCGCCTGGATCTCTTCGGTCGATTGCTGGGTACGTTGGGCCAGGCTGCGTACTTCATCGGCCACCACGGCGAATCCACGACCGGCCTCGCCGGCGCGGGCCGCCTCGATCGCCGCGTTGAGGGCCAGCAGGTTGGTCTGCTGGGCCACGGAGGTGATCACATCGAGCACACCGCCGATCTTGCTGCTTTCCTGCTTCAACTGATTCATGGCTTCGCTTGAATGCAGCACTTCGGCGGCCAGACGTTCGATCTGGCCCACCGCCTGGCTGACCACCCGATCGCCTTCGCGTGCCTGTTGATCGGCAGCCACAGCGGCCTCGGACGCCTCTTCGGCATTGCGCGCGACTTCCTGCACGGTAGCGGCCATCTCATTCATGGCGGTGGCGACCTGATCGGTTTCGACCTTCTGCGCATTGACGCCGGCACTGGTCTGCTCGGTGACCGCAGACAACTCCTCGGCCGCGCTGGCCAATTGCGTCACGCCTTCGCTGATGCCGCCCACCAGTTCACGCAGGTTCAAGGTCATGCGCTGCAAGGCCAGCTGCACCTGGCCCAGTTCGTCACGCCGAATAATGGCCGGCGACTGTCTCAGGTCGCCGGACGCAACTCGTTCGACACTGGCCAGGGTCTGGCGCAGGGGGCCGACGATCTGCGCGGTAATGGCCCATGCCGCGGCAATGCCGAGCAGGGTCGCCAACGCTGCCGCTGTTGCCAGCCACGCTTTGGCACGGGCCGTATCGGCATCGCGCTTGGTGGTCTGCGAGTCGCCGAGTCGATCGCTCAGATCAAGCAGCGAGGTCCCCAACGTCGTCATCGTGTCGATGCTCTGAAGAGTTGTCTGCTGATTCTCGCTGAATTGCGCCACCGCAGCGCGGTAGGCGCTCAAGGCTTCCCCAGCCTGCTGCAGGCGCCCGATGAGTTCACTGGATACGCTGGCCTGTGCAGCGGCGACCGAGGCGATCGCCTGGTCGATGGCCGTCAGTGCCGGCTGGCGCGCTTCGTCCTTGGCGCTGTAGGTGTAGCCACGCACCTGGAAGCGAGCTTGCTGGATCAGCCGACTGGTTTCCACCAGCGTGCTGAACGCCGACAGGTCACCTTGGCCGAGCAGGGCTGCCTGCACCTGATTGACTTCGGCAACGGCGCGGTCGGCGGTGCTGCCCAATTGACTGCGGGCGGCCTCGCGACCCTGGATCGACAGCAGCGACGCGGCGAATGCCTGGCGATAGGCCTGGGTAGCCGCTATTTCCTGCTCGACCAGCGCTATATCTTCGGACATCACGAGGGTGTGCTGTGCGATCACCAGGTTGGCATCGAGCTCATCGAGCAGGCGAGTGACGGTGTCGGCACCGGAACTGCCTTTCTGCAATTCGAACGATTGAGCAGCGATGCGCAGGTCGCGCATGCGGTCATCGAGTATGGAAATGCTGGTGATCTTGTCGGCCCGCTCGATCAAGCGGGACAAGCCGAACCAGCCGGTGGCGGCGATCAGCAGCGTAAGCAGTAGCACCAACCCGAAACCGATCCCCAGTTTCAGGTTGACGCTCAGATTGCCCAGGTAACGGGCAAAGGTGTTCGACATGATTGAAGCTCCCTTTCAGGCCGACGGGTTGATTGTCGGCAGTTCAAGGGCATCGGCGTGAATGGAAGAAACTCGATAGTGGCATGTAACTAAATGCGGCGGCCGCTGTCACCTTCAGCTGTAGCCGCTTCAGAACAGCCGGGCGAGCAACACCGCCACCGCAGTTTCGACCCGCAGAATGCGTTCGCCCAGCTGGACAGGCTGCAGGCCCGCCTCCTTAAGCAGATCGATCTCGTAGGGAATCCAGCCGCCTTCCGGGCCGATGGCCAGCGTGACCGGCTCGGCGAGCTGGCGCGGGCAGGGCGGATAGTCGCCGGGGTGCCCGACCAGGCCCAAGGTGCCGGCGCACAGGGCCGGCAGGCGATCTTCGACGAAAGGCTTGAAGCGCTTTTCGATCACTACTTCCGGAAGCTGCGTGTCGCGGGCCTGTTCCAGACCCAGCACAAGCTGTTCGCGAATCGCGGCGGGTTCCAGGAAAGGGGTCTGCCAAAAGCTCTTCTCGACCCGGTAACTGTTCACCAGCACCACCTTGGCGACCCCCATGGTGGCAATGGTCTGGAATACCCGACGAAGCATCTTCGGCCGGGGCAGCGCCAGGATCAGGGTAAGCGGCAGCTTGGCCGGTGGTGCCTGGTCGAGCACCACGTCCAGCTCGGCTTCGTGACCCTCGAGACGGACCACTTCGGCACGGCCCATCAGGCCGTCGAGCTTGCCCACCCGCAGGCTGTCGCCCAGCTCCACGCGGTGCACGGCCTGCATATGGGTGAAGCGGCGGTCGCGCAACACCACCTTGTCCGGCGCGATGAAATCGGCCGTTTCGAGCAGCAGCAGGTTCATGCCCGGGTCGCGGGCGGCTGGTCGTTGCGATCGTCTTCCTCGCCGGGTTCGTCACCCCGCTTGCGGATCAGTGCGCCAAACAGGATGCCGATCTCGAACAGCAGCCACATCGGCACCGCCAGCAGCGTCTGCGAGAAGATGTCCGGTGGGGTCAGGATCATGCCGACCACGAAGCAGCCGATGATCACATAGGGGCGAATCTTGCGCAGGTACTTCACGTCGACCACGCCGATCCACACCAGCAGCACCACTGCTACGGGAATCTCGAACGCCACGCCGAAGGCGAAGAACAGCGTCATGACGAAGTCCAGGTAGCTGGCGATGTCGGTGGCCATGGTCACGCCCACGGGCGTGGCACTGGCGAAGAACTTGAAGACCAGTGGAAAGACCAGGAAATAAGCGAAGGCCATTCCGGCATAGAACAGGAAGATGCTCGATACCAGCAACGGTATGGCGATGCGCTTTTCATGCTTGTACAAGCCCGGCGCGATGAAGCCCCAGACCTGATGCAGGATGATCGGCACGGCCAGGAACAGCGAGACCATCATGGTCAGCTTGAACGGGGTGAGGAACGGCGAGGCCACGTCGGTGGCGATCATCGTTGCGCCAGCCGGCAGGTATTCGCGCAGCGGCGCCGATACCAGGGTGTAGATCTGTTGGGCAAACGAAAACAGCCCGGCGAAGACCAGAAAGATCACGGCAACGCAGCGCAGCAGCCGCGTGCGCAGTTCGGTCAGGTGCGAGACCAGCGGCATCGGCTGGTCATTTTCCGGAATTTCGCTCATGGGGCTCGCGGTGGCTGTGTAGGTTCATTGGAGGTGACGGGTATCGCGACCGCTGCGGCGCTGCTGGTATCGCGCTCGATCACGTCGGCCTGTTGCGCGGCAGTGGCCACGCTGGTCGGGGTGACGGCGGCGCTCACCGCATCGCGGTCCAGCACCGGCTGTGCCTGAGCTCCTGGCGCGATGGGATCGGCCAGCGGCGCAGGAGGCTCGCTCGGCCGCGCAGGACGCTGCGGGTCGAGAATCTTGCGCGCCTGCTCCTCCAGCGACAGCACGTGCTCGTTGTGCAATTGACGACGAATCTCGTCGGCGCCTATCTCGCGTTCGACTTCGGTCTTGATCGCATTGAAGCTGCGTTTCAGACGCCCGATCCACAGCCCTGCGGTTCGCGCGGCGCCGGGCAGTCGTTCAGGGCCCAGCACCAACAGGGCGATGAGGCCCACGAGCATGAGTTCACTGAAGCTGATACCGAACATTGATCAGTCTTTCCTGATGGGTTCTTCGACTTTCTGATGCTGGCCGTCGAGGGTGTGCGGCGGGGTCAGCGGCGAGCTGGCCTGCGGGTGCACCGGCTGGGTGGGCTGTTCGGCAGCCGGTTTGTCGTCGTCGTTCATGGCCTTGCGAAAGCCTTTGATCGACTCGCCCACGTCGGTGCCCAGGTTCTTGAGTTTCTTGGTGCCGAAGACCAATACCACGACGATCAGGATGACGATCCAGTGTTTCCAATCAAACAGACCCATGATTCAACTCCTCCAAAAAGACATTTCAGGCTGACGGCAGGCGGGCGGCTTTCTCATCGTGACCGGACAGACCGAAGCGGCGGTCCAGTTCATCGAGTACAGCCTGTGGGTGTTGGCCGAGTTGTGCAAGCATGACCAGGCTATGGAACCACAGATCGGCGGTTTCGTAGATGACATCGCTGCAGTCACCGCTGTGCGCGGCGTCCTTGGCGGCAATGATGGTCTCGACCGATTCCTCGCCCAGCTTTTCCAGAATCTTGTTCAAACCCTTGGCGTACAGGCTGGCGACATAGGAGCTGTCGGCGCTGGCGCCCTTGCGTTCTTCGAGTACCGCGGCAACGCGGTCCAGGGTGTCATTCATGGCCATGGCCTGTGTGATAGATGGCGTCGGGGTCTTTCAGGACCGGATCGACGACGGTCCATTGGCCGTCCTCGAAGACCCGATAGAAGCAGCTTTGGCGGCCGGTGTGGCAGGCGATGTCGCCGATCTGTTCGACGCTGAGCACGACCACGTCGGCGTCACAGTCCAGGCGCAGTTCATGCAGCTTCTGCACGTGGCCGGACTCCTCGCCCTTGCGCCACAGCTTGCCACGCGAGCGTGACCAATAGATGGCCCGGTTTTCGGCGGCGGTCAGCGCCAGTGCTTCGCGGTTCATCCAGGCCATCATGAGGATGCGCCCGGTCTTGTGATCCTGGGCAATCGCCGGCACCAGGCCGTCGCGGTCCCATTTGATCTCGTCCAGCCAGTCTTTCATGTGCGACTCCGACAACAGAGAGGGCTAGTGTGCCAGCCGATGGCGCCACTGGCTATCGGCGCACGACCAGGTACAAGCCCGATGCCAGCATCAACCAGGCCGGCCAGGCCTGCACACTGTCCAGGGCAATGCCGGAGACGGCGGTCACTGTCCCGCCCACCAACAAGGCACCGCCGAGCAGCCGCAGGGCCCACCGATCATGGCGTTGCTCCCAGGGCGGTGGTGGATCCTTGCGATGAGGCTGAGACATCCGTTCGAGTAGATCGCGGGTCATGTTGGCCAGATGCGGCAATTGCTCGACCTGCGATTGAACATTCTGAAACAAAGATTTCGGACTGACCCGCTCGCGCATCCAGCGTTCGAGGAACGGCTGGGCGGTGCTCCACAGGTCCAGGTCCGGGTACAGCTGGCGGCCCAGGCCTTCGATATTGAGCAAGGTCTTCTGCAACAGCACCAGTTGCGGCTGCACTTCCATGTTGAAGCGCCGCGCGGTCTGGAACAGGCGCATCAGCACCTGGCCGAAGGAAATGTCCTTGAGCGGCTTCTCGAAGATCGGCTCGCACACGGTACGGATCGCCGCTTCGAATTCGTTCAGCTTGGTTTCCGCCGGAACCCAACCCGAATCGATGTGCAATTGGGCGACGCGGCGGTAGTCGCGCTTGAAGAAGGCGAACAGGTTGCGCGCCAGGTAATCCTGGTCTTCGGGGGTCAGGCTGCCGACGATGCCGCAGTCGATGGCGATGTAGCGTGGGCTCCAGGGCGCCACGGTACTGACGAAGATGTTGCCCGGGTGCATGTCGGCGTGGAAGAAGCTGTCGCGAAAGACCTGGGTGAAGAAAATCTCGACACCGCGCTCGGCCAGCAGCTTCATGTCGGTACGCTGGTCGGCCAGGGCGGCCATGTCGGTGACCTGTACGCCGTAGATGCGCTCCATCACCAGCACCTTGGGCCGGCACCAGTCCCAGTACACCTGGGGCACGTAGAGCAGATCCGAATCTTCGAAGTTGCGCCGCAACTGGCTGGAGTTGGCCGCCTCGCGCAGCAGGTCGAGCTCGTCGTAGATGGTCCGCTCGTAGTCGGCGACCACGTCCACCGGGTGCAGCAGGCGGGCGTCGGCCGACAGTCGCTCGGCCTGACGAGCCAGCAGGAACAGCCAGGCCAGATCCTGGCCGATGACCGATCTGAGCCCCGGACGGATGACCTTGACCACCACCTCTTCGCCGGTCTTGAGCCGCGCCGCGTGGACCTGGGCCACCGAGGCCGAAGCCAGCGGCTCGACGTCGAAGCGACTGAACACGTCGGTGATCTTCGCCCCCAACTGCTGTTCGATCAGGGCCATGGCCTGCTTGGGATCGAACGGCGGTACGCGGTCCTGCAGCAGCATCAGCTCATCGGCGATGTCCTCGGGCAGCAGGTCGCGGCGGGTGGAGAGGATCTGCCCGAACTTGATGAAAATCGGTCCCAGGTCCTGCAACGCCAGGCGCAGGCGCGCGCCCCGGTTGAGCTCCTGGCGGCTGCGCGGCAGCCAGCGCCAGGGCATGGCGAAACGGGTGATCTTCAGCCACCACGGCAGTGGCAGGGCGAACATCAGGTCATCGAGGCGGTAGCGGATCACGACGCGCTGGATGCGCAACAGACGGCGGACGGCAAGCAGCTTCATGCGTTATCGCTGGAGTTGTGGGATCGGGCGAGGCGCTCAATACGCGCCTCGAGGCGTTCGACATCGACTTTCAAAGCATCCAGCTCATTGAAACGGGCCTGGGCTTCCTGCTCGCCTACCAGAGTACGCGCTTCCTCGGCCAGGTATTCGCCCAAATTCTGGGTCGCCGTGGCCAGACCTTCACGGGTCCAGCCCGTGCGGCTGCGCAGGTGCCCGGCCAGCAACGAGGTCGGCACCGGGCCAAGCCAGCGTGAGACTTCGTATTCCCAGTCCAGTTCAAGGTCCTGCAGCACCTTGACCAGCTCGAGCAGGGCAGCGCTGTCGCCGTCCAGATCGACCTGGGGGCTGTGCAGCACGGCAGTCTTGTCCTTGCGCAGCGCCAACTGCACCAGACTGGCGGCCGGCGCCCGCAAGGTGCAGTCGGCCGGCGTGGCCCATTGCTGGGCCAGCATCAAGCCATTGGCGCTGGGCAGGACGTAGAGCGTAAAGGAAGGCTGGCGACCCTGGATGGCAATCACCTTGCCATGCAGGTGCGCCAGGCGCGGCAGTGCCGTGGCGTCCAGGCGCAGCACACGGTTGAGGCCGTGTTCGACACTGGCGATCAGGCCGCCGAGCAACATCAGGGCTTGATCCCGCGGTGCAGTGCGACGATGCCGCTGGTCATGTTGTGGTAGGTGACGCGGTCGAAACCGGCCTGCACCATCATGGCCTTGAGGGTCTCCTGATCAGGGTGCATGCGGATCGACTCGGCGAGGTAGCGGTAGCTTTCCGAATCGTTGGTGATCAGCTTGCCAGCCAGCGGCATGAAGGCGAACGAATAGGCGTCGTAGACCTTGGACATCAGCTTGTTGGTGGGCTTGGAGAACTCCAGCACCAGCAGGCGACCGCCCGGCTTGAGCACACGCAGCATGGAGGCGATGGCCGCTTCCTTGTGCGTGACGTTGCGCAGACCGAAGGCGATGGTCACGCAATCGAAGTGATTGTCGGGGAACGGCAGCTTTTCGGCGTCGGCCTGAACGAATTCGATGTTGCCAGCCACGCCACGGTCGAGCAGCCGGTCGCGACCGACCTTGAGCATGGAGGCATTGATGTCGGCCAGTACGACCTGACCGGTCGGCCCGACCAGATCGGAGAACTTGCGTGCCAGATCGCCCGTGCCGCCAGCGATGTCCAGCACCCGGTTACCCACGCGCACGCCGGACAGCTCGATGGTGAAGCGCTTCCACAACCGGTGCATGCCGCCGGACAGTACGTCGTTCATCAAGTCGTACTTGGCCGCTACCGAGTGGAACACCTCGGCGACTTTTTCGGCCTTCTGGCTTTCCGGTACGTGCTTGTAGCCGAAGTGAGTGGTGGGTTCGGCATCGCCGCCTTTGCGCTGATCATTCATATCGCTGTCACCAGGAAAAATTACGCACCATTCTAAGCCGCACAGGGGCGCTTTGTCTTGGCGCGATGGATTGCCAGGGCATCCGCGTTAAACTGTGCGCCATTGAACCCATTACCCGGAGTCCCCGATGACCCAGATCAACGTCGAACGCAAACACAATCTGGGCCGCGATGCGGCTCGGCAGAAGGCTGAAGTGGTGGTGCAGAAGCTGATCGACCGCTATGACGTGCAGGCCACCTGGCAGGGCGACACGGTGGCGGTCAAGCGCAGCGGCGCGCAGGGAACCGTGCAGATCGACGACGAAGCGATTCGAATCGACCTGAAGCTGGGCATGATGCTGGCGATGATGAGCGGTACGATCCAGAGCGAGATCGAAAAGGCATTGGACAAGGCCCTGGCGGCCTAGAGCATCAACCTCACCACGGACTCGGCGGGGTCGCGGGATTTTCCAGCGGCGCGCAACTGTTCCAGGTAGTCGGCCCAGAGCTGCTCCTGGCGCAGCGCCAACTGGTACAGGTAGTCCCAGGTGAACAGGCCGCTGTCATGGCCGTCGTCGAAAGTCAGCTTCAAAGCGTACTGGCCAGCTGGTTCCACCTTGGTCAGGCCAACCCCCAGTTTCCCCACCTGCAGAATCGGCTTGCCGTGGCCCTGAACCTCGGCGGACGGCGAGTGCACGCGCAGGAACTCGGCGGGCAGGTGGAACACCTCGTCGGGGCCATACGTCAGGCTCAGGGTCTTGGAGGCCTTGTGCAGGTTGATGGCGCTCGGGATTTTGCTCATGGTCGACTCTCGCAGGCGCGGGGAGCAGCGTGTCAGTCAGAGCACGGAGCGGCCGTGACAGGCCGCTCCGCGCATGACAGGCCGTATTACAGAATGTACCGTGACAGGTCTTCGTTCTGCGCCAGCTCGCCCAGATGGCTGTTCACATACTCGGCATCGATCTGGATCGGCGCTTCGCTGTGCGCGGCAGCCATGTCACCGGCGCTGAACGAGACTTCCTCCAGCAACCGCTCCAGCAGCGTGTGCAGACGACGGGCACCAATGTTCTCGGTCTTTTCGTTGACCTGCCAGGCGATCTCGGCCAGACGCTTGATGCCTTCGGGCACGAACTCGATGTTCAAGCCTTCGGTCTTCAGCAGCTCGCGGTACTGTTCCGTCAGCGACGCATGGGGCTCGCTCAGGATGCGCTCGAAATCCTGCGGGCTCAATGCCTTGAGTTCGACGCGAATCGGCAGGCGACCCTGCAACTCGGGCACCAGGTCGCTCGGCTTGCTCAGGTGGAAGGCGCCCGAAGCGATGAACAGGATGTGGTCGGTCTTGACCATGCCCAGCTTGGTGTTGACCGTGCAGCCTTCGATCAACGGCAGCAGGTCGCGCTGCACGCCTTCACGGGACACGTCGGCGCCGCCCACGTTGCCGCGCTTGGCCACTTTGTCGATTTCGTCGATGAAGACGATACCGTGCTGCTCGACCGCTTCCAGCGCCTTGGCCTTGAGCTCTTCTTCATTGACCAAGCGACCAGCTTCCTCGTCGCGGACCATTTTCAGCGCGTCCTTGACCTTGAGCTTGCGGCTTTTCTTCTTGCCCTTGCCCATGTTGGCGAACAGGCTCTGCAGCTGGTTGGTCATTTCTTCCATGCCGGGAGGGGCGGAGATGTCCACGCCACCCATCTGCTCGGCCACTTCGATCTCGATTTCCTTGTCATCCAGCTGACCTTCGCGCAAGCGCTTGCGGAACAGCTGGCGGGTGTTCGAATCGTTGCTCACCGGCTCTTCGTTGAAGCCTGCACGGGCAACAGGCAGCAGCGCGTCGAGAATACGCTCTTCGGCTGCGTCTTCGGCACGATGGCGGACCTTGACCATTTCCTGCTCACGCAGCAGCTTGATGGCCGCATCGGCCAGGTCACGGATGATCGATTCGACATCGCGGCCCACGTAGCCGACTTCGGTGAACTTGGTCGCTTCGACCTTGATGAACGGCGCATTGGCGAGCTTGGCCAGGCGACGTGCGATTTCAGTCTTGCCGACGCCGGTCGGGCCGATCATCAGGATGTTCTTGGGCGTCACTTCGACGCGCAGCTCTTCAGGCAGCTGCATACGCCGCCAGCGGTTGCGCAGGGCAATGGCGACGGCGCGTTTGGCATCGTCCTGGCCAATGATATGGCGATTGAGTTCGTGGACGATTTCGCGGGGGGTCATGGACATGGTGTGTTCCGGACTCGAAGGTTCAGTGCGCGTGGTCTTCTGTGAAGATCATCCCAGGTGGGCGCGGCGACTGATCACTGGGCGAGATCCTGCTCCTCGATGGTCATGTTGTGATTGGTGAACACGCAGATGTCGCCAGCGATGCCCAGGGCGGTCTCGACGATTTCACGCGCGCCCAGCTCGGTCTTCTTCAACAGTGCGCTGGCAGCGGCTTGCGCGAAGGCACCACCGGAACCCATGGCAATCAGCCCGTCTTCGGGTTCGACGACGTCACCGTTGCCGGTGATGATCAAGGACGCATCCTTGTTGGCCACGGCCAGCATCGCCTCCAGGCGGCTCAGCGAGCGGTCGGTACGCCACTCCTTGGCCAGCTCCACGGCGGCACGGACCAGATGGCCCTGGTGTTTCTCGAGTTGACCTTCGAAACGTTCGAAGAGGGTGAAGGCGTCGGCGGTGGCACCGGCAAAGCCGGCGATGACCTGACCGTGGTACAGGCGCCGGACTTTCTTGGCGTTGCCTTTCATCACGGTGTTGCCGAGGGAAACCTGGCCGTCGCCGCCCATGACGACTTTGCCATGACGGCGGACTGAAACGATGGTGGTCAAGGGGAGAGTCTCCACGCAGCGGGGCGAAAATGCCCTGATGGAAACGGATATGGGGGTAGGTGAGAGGATTTCAACCTTTGGGGGTTGTGGGGCGCGTGGAGACAGCTTGCGGCGTATCAGGAAATTTGCGGTGGGCCCTTCGCGGGCAGAGGGCTCGCCGCCCGCCCCGCCCCCACAGGGCCCCGCTCCCACAGATGCTGCGCGCGCCTGTGAGCGCGGGCTGTGTGGGAGCGGGCTCTGCCCGCGAAGGACGCCCCGCCGATGCATGGACTTACTGCCGAATCTGCCTTTGCTGCAACAGCAGGTTACTAAATCCACTGCCCGCCAGTTGCTTCTGCGCCACGGTCAGTTGCTCGCGGTTGCTGAACGGACCCACCAGCACCCGGTACCAGGTGTCCTCCTTGACCGTTCCGGACTCGACGTTCACCGACTGCCCCAGCAGGATGATCTGCGCCCGCACCCGGTCGGCGTCCGCCTGCTTGCGGAACGAACCGGCCTGCAGATAGAACTGGGTGGTCGCCGCGGGTTTGATCACGGGCGGGGCCGGCGGCGGAGTCCCGCCGCTGAGCGCCGCCTGGGCGCGTGCAGTATCGATCTTGGCCGCTTCGGCCGGCGTGACGGGGGCCTGGGCCGGAATCGGAGGTGTCTTCTCGGGAACCGCCTCGGGCGGCACGATGACCTCCGATTCCGGCAGCAGGGTGTAGAAGTCGTACTTGGGCTTGACCGGTGCCTGAGGGCTGGGCGGGGTCTTGTTCGCCTCGGCGATCTTCTCCGCCTTCGCCTGCTCGGCCTTGACGCGCTTGACGTCGCCGTTGCCCGGCTCCAGCTTCATCAGGAACACCACGAACGCGCCCACGCTCAGGCCGATCGCCAGCCACAGCCAGCCCGGGATGGGCTTCTTGGCAGGTGCGGAATTGCGGCTGGCGCCACGTTTGGGTGCAGGTTTCTTCTTGGCAGCCAACTTACATACGCTCCAGTGTTTCCAGGCCCAACAGAGCCAATCCTTGCTTGAGGGTGCGGCCGGTCAGCGCCGCCAGGCGCAGGCGGCTTTGTTGCTGAGCGGGGTTTTCGGCCGCCAGGATCGGGCAGTTCTCATAGAAGCTGGAGAACAGCCCGGCCACATCGTACAGGTAAGTGCACAGCACATGGGGCGTGCCTTTCTCACCGACGGTGTTCAGCACTTCGGTGAATTGCGCCAGCTTGGCCGCCAATTCCTTCTCGTGTTCGGCTTCCAGCACGATCTGGCCTTCGACGTCCGCGAAATCCTTGCCCAGCTTGCGGAACACCCCGGCCACGCGGGTGTAGGCGTAGAGCAGGTACGGCGCGGTATTGCCTTCGAAGTTGAGCATCAGGTCGAAGTTGAAGCTGTAGTCGCTGGTGCGATGCTTGGACAGGTCGGCATATTTCACCGCGCCGATCCCCACGGCCTTGGCGATCACCCGCAGGTCAGCCTCGGCGACCTCGGGGTTCTTTTCCTTGACCAGGGTGTAGGCGCGTTGCTCGGCTTCGTCTAGCAGGTCGACCAGCTTCACGGTGCCGCCGTCGCGGGTCTTGAACGGGCGGCCATCGGCGCCGTTCATGGTGCCGAAGCCCATGTGCTCGGGCTGCATGCCATTGCTGATGAAACCGGCGCGCCGCGCCACCTCGAACACCTGCTGGAAGTGCAGGGCCTGACGCTGATCGACGAAGTACAGCGCGCGGTCGGCCTTTAGCACATTGCTGCGATAGCGCAGCGCAGCCAGGTCGGTGGTGGCATACAGATAACCGCCACCGGCCTTCTGCACGATCACCGGCAATGGGGTGCCTTCGGCGGTCTTGAATTCTTCGAGGAACACGCACTGCGCGCCGTTGCTTTCCACCAGCAGGCCCTTGGCGCGCAGGTCGGCGACCACGTTGGCCAGGTCGTCGTTGTAGGCGCTTTCGCCCATCACGTCGGCCGGGGTCAGCTTGACGTTCAAGCGCTCGTAGGTGCTCTGGCAGTGGGACAGGGAGATTTCGTTGAAGCGCTTCCACAGCGCCAGGCACTCGGCGTCGCCGGCCTGCAGCTTGACCACCAGGCCGCGTGCGCGCTCGGCGAATTCCTCGGATTCATCGAAGCGCTGCTTGGCTGCGCGATAGAAATTCTCCAGGTCGGAGAGTTCGTCGCTGGTAGCGGGTTTCTCCTGCAGGTAGGCGAGCAGCATGCCGAACTGCGTGCCCCAGTCACCGACGTGGTTCTGGCGGATCACGGTGTCGCCGAGGAACTCCAGCACATTGGCCACGCCATCGCCGATGATCGTCGAGCGCAGGTGGCCCACGTGCATTTCCTTGGCCAGGTTGGGTGCCGACAGATCGACCACCACGCGCTGTGCCGGGCCGGCCTTGCGCACGCCGATGTGGGCATCGGCCAGTGCAGCATCCAGGCGCGCGGCGAGGGCGGCACTGTTCTGGAAGAAGTTGAGGAAGCCGGGACCGGCGATCTCGACCTTGCTCACTCCCTCATCGGCCGGCAGCGCGGCAATCAGCTTTTCTGCCAGGTCACGTGGCTTCATGCCGGCAGGCTTGGCCAGCATCATGGCGATGTTGCTGGCGAAATCGCCGTTCTTCTTGTCTCGCGAGTTTTCCACCTGGATTGCCGGCGTCAGACCTTCTGGCAGCACACCTTCGGCGACGAGGTGGGTCAGGGCTTGTTGAATCAGCTGGCGAATGGTGTCTTTCATGGGGTTCTCGGTCGACCGCGGGTACGGCGGTGCTGGATGCGCGGGTGGAAAAACTGGGCATTATCCGGTTGTTGGCAGGGGTTGCCAACCCGCAAATCCCCCCCTGCAAGCCACCACCCCTGCAGCAGCGGCGCAAGCCGCGTCAGCAGACGCCGCCGATCCCTGCCCCAAGCGCGCCTATCTCAATACAAATCCACCGGGTCCACATCCAGCGACCAGCGCACCTGGCGCCCGCTCGGCAGTTGCTCCAGTTGCAGCATCCAGGCATTGAGCAAGCGGTGCAGCGGTGCTCGCAACGTCGCCTGCACCAGCAGCTGCGCCCGGTAGCGTCCGGCGCGGCGTTCCATGGGGGCTGGTACCGGCCCCAGCAGTTCGAGACCGCCCAGTGCCAGTTGCGCCACCAAGGCTTCGGCGGCGGCGCAGGCTTCGTCCAGAAAGGCTTCGGCCTGGCCCGGCTTGTGGGCCTCGGCGCGCAGCAGCGCCAAGTGCGCGAAGGGTGGCAGGCCGGCGGCGCGGCGTTCGGCCAGGGCCTGCTCGGCGAAGGCGAAGTAACCCTGCTCGGTCAATTGCACCAACAGCGGATGGTCGGCCAGGTGCGTCTGGATGATCACCTTGCCCGGTTCTTCCGCGCGCCCGGCGCGGCCGGCCACCTGAACGATCAATTGCGCCATGCGCTCGCTGGCGCGGAAGTCACCGGAGAACAGCCCACCGTCGGCATCGAGGATCGACACCAGGGTGACCCGCGGAAAGTGGTGCCCCTTGGCCAGCATCTGAGTGCCGATCAGGATGCACGGTTGGCCCTTCTGGATGGTCGCGAACAGCTGGTTCATCGCGTCCTTGCGCGAGGTGCTGTCGCGGTCGACGCGCAGCACCGGGTAGTCGGGAAACAGGATCGCCAGGCGTTCCTCGGCGCGCTCGGTGCCGGCGCCCACCGGCCGCAGGTCCACGGTGCCGCACTTGGGGCACTGGCGCGGTACGCGTTCGACGTGGCCGCAGTGATGGCAGCGCAACTCGCCCGAGCGCTGGTGAACGGTCGTGCGCGCATCGCAGCGCGGGCACTCGGACAGCCAGCCGCAATCGTGGCACAGCAAGGTAGGGGCAAAGCCGCGGCGGTTGAGAAACACCAGCACCTGTTGGCCGTTGGCCAAGGTCTGGCCGATGGCCTGCTGCATCGGTCCGCTGATGCCGCTGTCCAGCGGTCGGCTCTTCACATCCAGGCGCAGGAACTTGGGCTGCTGGGCGCCGCCGGCGCGCTGGTCGATGCGCAGCAGGCCGTAACGACCGGTGTGGGCATTGTGCAGGCTTTCCAGGGATGGCGTGGCCGAACCCAGGACAATGGGAATGTCTTCCTGGCTGGCGCGCACCAGCGCCAGGTCACGGGCGTGATAGCGCAGGCCTTCCTGCTGTTTATAGGAGCCGTCGTGTTCTTCGTCGATGATGATCAGCCCAGGGTTCTTCATGGGCGTGAACAGCGCCGAGCGGGTGCCGATGATGATGTCGGCCTCGCCGTCGCGGGCGGCCAGCCAGGCGTCGAGACGGTCGCGGTCGTTGACCGCCGAATGCACCAGCGCGATGCGTGCGTTGAAGCGCTGTTCGAAGCGCGCCAGGGTCTGCGGCCCCAGGTTGATCTCCGGGATCAGCACCAGGGCCTGCTTGCCGGCCTCCAGGCATTCGTGAATCAGTTGCAGGTACACCTCGGTCTTGCCACTGCCGGTCACGCCCGCGAGGAGAAACGCGTGGAAGCCGCCCAGGCTGGCGCGGATCGCCTCGAAGGCGGCGCGTTGCTCTTCGTTGAGCGGCAGTTCCGGTTGCGCCAGCCAGTGTTCCGCGCGTGGGCCGGGGCCATGGCGGCGCACTTCGACGCTGACCAGTTGCTTGGCCAGCAGCAGGTCGAGGCTGTCCTTGTTCAGCTGCAGCTTGCTCAACAGCTGATGCGCCACGCCATGGGGATGCTGGGCCAGGGTCTTGAGGGCGTCGCGCTGCTTGGGTGCGCGGGCGATGCGCGGGTCGTCCAGGCGCGCATCGGCGGCGGCGTGCCAGAAGCGCTCCTGGCGGGCCTCGGCCGGTTCCCCCTGGCGCAGCAGCACCGGCAGTGCCCAACTGAGGGTGTCGCCCAGGCCGTGCTGATAGTACTGCGAGGTCCACAGGCACAGCTTGAACAGCGCCGGCGGCAGCGGGCTGACCGGATCGAGCAGGGCAATGGCCGGCTTGAGTTTGTCGGCCGGTACCTCGCTGTGGCTGACCACCTCGACCAGTATGCCGATCATCTCCCGCCGCCCGAACGGTACCCGCAGGCGCATGCCCGGGGTGAATACGGTCTGCGCCGTGTGGGCAGGCGCCTTGTAGTCGAACAGGCGTCGCAGCGGCGAGGGCAGGGCGAGGCGCAGGATGACGTCGGGCACGCGGGAATTCTCTTGAGTGGAGGCGACTGCAATCGTGGGCGGAGCCAGGGTCACGGCGGGTGACCGCGCTCGAAGGATTCGAGGTGCGCAGCCTAGCAGACGACGGTCGGCGCAAGCGACAACTTGCGTGTTCGCCGGATTCTGTTAATATACGCGGCCTAATTACGTGCGGTACTCGACAATGGTGTCGGGTGGCGGCACGCAGCCTGAGGAAGTCACCATGAAAGCCGATATCCATCCAGTATACGAAGCCATCGACGCTACCTGCAGCTGCGGTAACGTTATCAAGACCCGTTCGACTCTGGCCAAGCCATTGAGCCTCGACGTCTGCTCCGAATGCCACCCGTTCTACACCGGCAAGCAGAAAACCCTGGACGTTGGCGGTCGTGTTGACCGTTTCAAGCAGCGTTTCGGCGGTTTCGGCGCCAAGAAAGCTTGATTGGTTTGCTCTCGCTGTTGAAGAAGGCGCCCCGTGTGGGCGCCTTTTTTGTGGGCGTCTTCTGGCTGGGCGCCGCACAGGCCGAGGCCTACTGCCCGGCACCGGGCGGGCTGAGCACCGTTCAGGTACGGCAGGTCATCGACGGCGACACCCTGCGCCTGCAGGATGGTCGCAGCGTTCGGCTGATTGGTATCAATGCGCCTGAGATCGGTCGCAAGGGGCAGAGTGACGAGCCCTATGCGGTGGCTGCCCGGCGCCGGTTGCAGGCACTGGTCGATGACAGCGACGGCTTGGTCGGCCTGCAGCTAGGTCGCGAAAGCAAGGATCGCTATGAGCGCACCCTGGCCAACGTCTATGGCCGCGGCGGCTTGAACTTCGAGGCGCAATTGCTGGCCGAGGGGTTGGCCCTACAGGTCGCGGTGGCGCCCAATGTCGACCAGGTCGCGTGCCAGCAGAGTGCCGAACGTGCGGCGCGACAGGCCGGGCTGGGCATCTGGCGTCAATCGCCGACCATCGCCGCCGCGCAGGTGGATCGCGCCGGTTTTGCCCTGCTCGGTGGGCGTGTCAGCAAGGTCGAGCGCAACCGCGCCGGGGCCTGGATCGAACTCGACGACTCGGTGGTGCTGCACGTCGCGCCCAAGGTGTTCGGGCTGTTCCCGGACGGCTGGCTCGATACCCTCGAAGGTCGCCAGGTCGAGGCGCGCGGCTGGGTGCTGGATCGCAGCCGGCGCGGCAATCAGGACGCAGGGCAGTTGCGCTGGATGCTGCCGGTCAGCGACCCCGCCATGGTGCAGATACAGCCCTGAGCCTGTCGACGGCGGCGAGGCATTGGTTGATCCGCAGGCCTTGAACAGGCCTTTCGCGGACCTGGCCATACCCGCCGAAAGTCGTAGGCCAGGGGCCTTGACGCAAGTGACTGGGTAGTCTTGTCGGGTGTAGGCATCTTGCGTATCCTCGCGGGTCTCGTCAGACCAACAGTAAAAGCGGAACGCCCCCATGTCAGATTTGAAAACTGCCGCTCTCGAGTACCATGCCCATCCACGCCCAGGCAAACTGAGCGTCGAACTCACCAAGCCCACTGCCACCGCCCGTGATCTGTCGCTGGCCTACAGCCCAGGCGTGGCCGAGCCCGTTCGCGAAATCGGTCGCGATCCTGAACTGGCCTACAAGTACACGGGCAAGGGCAACCTGGTAGCGGTCATCTCCGACGGCACCGCCATCCTGGGCCTGGGCAACCTCGGCCCACTGGCTTCCAAGCCGGTCATGGAAGGCAAGGGCGTTCTGTTCAAGCGTTTCGCCGGCATCGACGTCTTCGACATCGAAGTGGACTCGGAAAGCCCGCAGGCCTTCATCGACACCGTCAAGCGCATCTCGATCACCTTCGGCGGTATCAACCTGGAAGACATCAAGGCGCCCGAGTGCTTCGAGATCGAACGTGCCCTGATCGAACAGTGCGACATTCCGGTGTTCCACGATGACCAGCACGGTACCGCCATCGTCACCGCGGCGGGCATGATCAACGCCCTCGAAATCGCTGGCAAGACCCTGGAAGACGCCAAGATCGTCTGCCTCGGCGCTGGCGCTGCGGCCATCTCCTGCATGAAGTTGCTGGTGAGCATGGGCGCTCGCATCGAAAACATCTTCATGATCGACCGCACTGGCGTGATCCACGCTGGCCGTGACGACCTGAACCAGTACAAGGCAGTGTTCGCCCACACCACCGACAAGCGCACCCTGGCTGATGCCTTGCAGGGCGCCGACGTGTTCGTCGGTCTGTCGGGTCCGAACCTGTTGAGCGCCGAAGGCCTGAAGTCGATGGCGGCCAACCCGATCGTGTTCGCCTGCTCCAACCCCGATCCGGAAATCTCCCCGGAATTGGCGCACGCCACCCGTGACGACGTGATCATGGCCACAGGCCGTTCCGACTACCCGAACCAGGTCAACAACGTCCTGGGCTTCCCATTCATCTTCCGTGGTGCCTTGGACGTCCGCGCCAAGCGCATCAACGAAGAGATGAAGATCGCCGCAGCCAACGCCCTGCGCGAACTGGCCAAGCTGCCGGTCCCTCAGGAAGTCTGCGATGCCTACGGCGGCATCTCCTTGGAATTCGGCCGCGAGTACATCATTCCCAAGCCAATGGACCCACGCCTGATCACCCTGATCTCCGACGCCGTGGCCAAGGCCGCGATCGAGACCGGTGTGGCCACCCTGCCGTACCCCAAGCACTACCCGCTCAAAAGCGTGGATGACGTGTTCAACGGTTGATCCCTTGAAAGCCTCATAAAAAAAGCCCCGGCTCGCGAGAGTCGGGGTTTTTTTTGGTCTGCTGTGTGTGTTCGCGGCCACTGGCCGCTCCTACGGGTGTACGCGATCCATGTAGGAGCGGCCAGTGGCCGCGAAGGGGTCGATACGGTTCGGGATCAGAACAGATCGATCGGCGCCGATTCATCGGCCGGGAGTGGGCTGCCTGGTGCGCTGCCGCCGCCGAACTCGCTGTTGGAGGGCGGGGTGTCTTCGCTCTTGAACAGTTCGAAGTAGGCGCCGGGTGTGCCCGGGGCAGCCGCACGGCCGCTGATCGGGTCCACCCGCAGGCTCAGGATGCCTTCGGGCTCGGGCTGCACGTGGGCAGGTTTGTCTTTCAGTGCGGCGCCCATGTAGGTCATCCAGATCGGCAGTGAAACGGTGCCGCCAAACTCGTGCCGGCCCAGGGTTTCGGGCTGGTCGAAACCGGACCACACGGTGGTGATGTAGTCGGCGTTGTAGCCCGAGAACCAGGCATCCTTCGAATCGTTGGTGGTCCCCGTCTTGCCGGCCAGATCGGTTCGGCCCAGCGCCATGGCGCGGCGCCCGGTGCCCTTCTTGATCACGTCCTCGAGCATGCTGGTGAGGATGAACGCGGTGCGCCCGTCGATGACTCGCTCGGCGATCACCGGTGCCGGTGGCGCGCCTGGAGTCAGGGTCGCGTCGACGCCGATCGGTGCCGGTTCCGGCGCGGGCGTGCCTGGCGCGGGCTGGGGCGACGCGGCCGCGACTTCGTCAGCCGGTACGGTCGGCGGATTGGCGCGGAACAGGGTTTCACCGTTGCGGCTGTCGATCCGCTCGATCAGGTAGGGCGACACCTTGTAGCCGCCGTTGGCGAACACGCTCCAGCCGGTGGCGATTTCCATCGGTGTCAGCGTCGCAGTGCCCAGCGCCAGCGACAGATTGCGCGGCAGGTCCTGCTTGTTGAAGCCGAACTTGCTGATGTAGTCGATGGTGCTGTCCACGCCCAGGCTCTGCAGAACCCGGATGGACACCAGGTTGCGCGACTTGTACAACGCTTCGCGCAGGCGGATGGGGCCCAGGAAGGTGTTAGTGTCGTTCTTCGGTCGCCAGACCTTGTCCACCGATTCGTCGACGAACACGATGGGCGCATCGTTGACCAGGCTGGCGGGCGTGTAGCCCTTGTCCAGTGCGGCACTGTAGATGAACGGCTTGAAGCTCGAACCAGGCTGACGCTTGGCCTGCATGGCGCGGTTGTAGTTGCTCTGCTCGAACGAGAAGCCACCGACCAGGGCGCGGATGGCACCGGTACGCGGGTCCAGCGAGACCAGCGCGCTCTGCACGGTCGGTACCTGGCTGAACTTCAAGGTGCCATCGTCTTGACGCTGCACGCGGATCAAGTCCCCGACCTGCGCGACGTCCGCAGGCTGGGTCGGCATGCGTCCGACGCTGTTGGTGTTCATGAACGGGCGCGCCCATTTCATGCTGTCCCAGGCGATCGATTCCTGCTTGTCGTCACGGGTGAGCACGACGATCCCGGTCTTGTCGACCTTGGTCACGATGGCCGGCTCCAGGCCGTTGAGTGGACGCTGGCGGGTCAGTTCGACCGCCCACTCGCGTGGCGTCTTGCCCGGCAGGCGCGCTTCGGGTCCACGATAGCCGTGGCGCTGATCGTAGGCGATCAGCCCGGCACTGATGGCGTGGTTGGCGTCTTCCTGCAGGTTGCTGGGCACCGTGGTGGTGACGTTGAAACCCTGGGTGTAGGCGTCGCTGCCGTAGCGCCCGACCATCTCGGCGCGGGCCATCTCGGCGATCCACGGCGCGCTGACTTCCGGCGTGGGCACGTGGTAGCTGGCGTTGAGTGGCTCGTTGATGGCGGCGTTGTAGCTGGCTTCGTCGATCTTGCCCAGGCGGAACATGCGCCCCAGGATCCAGTCGCGACGCTCCTTGCTGCGCACCGGATTGGCCAGCGGGTTGAAGCGTGACGGCGCCTTGGGCAGGCCGGCGATCATCGCCATCTGCGCCAGGCTGACATCGCGAATCGACTTGCCGTAGTACACCTGTGCAGCGGCTTCGATACCGTAGGCCCGGTTGCCCAGGTAGATCTTGTTCACATACAACTCGAGAATCTCGTCCTTGGTAAGTTGGCGCTCGATTTGCAAGGCAAGAAGGATTTCAGTGATTTTGCGGGAAAAACTGCGTTCAGACGTCAAGAAATAGTTCTTGGCGACCTGCATGGTGATGGTACTGCCGCCGGTCTGGATATGACCGCTGCGCACCAGCTGCGAGGCGGCGCGCATCAGGCTGCTGGGGTCGACGCCGTAATGGTTTTCGAAATTGTCGTCCTCGGCGGACAACAGGGCTTGGATGAAATGTGGCGGAATCTCGGCGAACTTGATCGGCGAGCGGCGCATCTCGCCGAACTCGGCGATCAGTTTTCCGTCGCTGCTGAACACCCGCAAGGGGATCTGCAGCTCTACGCTGCGCAGGGCGTCGACAGACGGCAGGCTGGGGCTAAGATACAGAAATGCCCCACTGAGCACGAGCAACAGCCCGCAGAACACGGCGAGGAAAGACCACCAGAAAAACTTCAGCAGGCGTATCAAGGCTTTTGGATTTCCAGATAAAAGAATGGGTTAAGCGCAGCACGCGGTACGTGGAAAAAACGCTGGGCATTATAAGCATTTTTCGGCCCGGAGCGTCATTTGCGCTTCTGTCAAGACTGCTATTAAATGCCCCGTACGACAAAGGGTCCGTAAGTCGCGGATAGTAATAGGGAATCGGTTGTGCGTGGACTCTTCAGCAAGAAAGCACATTCGCTATTGGGCATCGATATCAGCTCCACATCGGTCAAACTGCTCGAGCTGAGCCGCACGGGCAACCGTTTCCGGGTCGAGTCGTATGCCGTGGAGCCGCTGCCGGCCAATGCCGTGGTCGAAAAGAACATCGCCGAGCTCGAGGGCGTGGGTCATGCCTTGAGCCGCGTGCTGGTCAAGGCGCGCACCAGCACGCGCATCGTGGCGGTGGCCGTGGCCGGTTCCGCGGTGATCACCAAGACCATCGAGATGGACGCCGGGCTGTCCGACGACGAACTGGAAACCCAGCTCAAGGTCGAGGCCGACCAGTACATTCCCTATCCACTGGAAGAAGTTGCCATCGACTTCGAAGTGCAGGGCTATTCGACGCGCAACCCGGAGCGGGTCGAGGTGTTGCTGGCCGCCTGTCGCAAGGAAAACGTCGAGGTGCGCGAGGCCGCCCTGGCCCTGGCCGGGCTGAGCGCCAAGGTGGTCGACGTCGAGGCGTATGCCCTGGAGCGCGCTTTCGGCCTGCTCACCGCGCAGCTGGCCGGGGGCAATCAGGCCCTGACCGTGGCCGTGGTGGACATCGGCGCGACCATGACCACCCTCAGCGTGCTGCACAACGGCCGCATCATCTATACCCGCGAGCAGCTGTTCGGCGGGCGTCAGCTGACCGAGGAAATCCAGCGCCGCTACGGCCTGTCCAACGAGGAAGCCGGCCTGGCCAAGAAACAGGGCGGGCTGCCCGACGACTACGTGGCCGAAGTGCTGCAGCCGTTCAAGGACGCCGTGGTGCAGCAGGTGTCGCGCTCGCTGCAGTTCTTCTTCGCCGCCGGCCAGTTCAACGATGTCGACTACATCATGCTCGCCGGCGGCACTGCCTCCATTTCCGGTCTGGATCGGCTGATCCAGCAACGCCTGGGCACCCCGACCCTGGTGGCCAACCCGTTCGCCGACATGGCCCTGAGCAGCCGAGTCAATGCCGGCGCCCTGGCCAGTGACGCACCGGCCCTGATGATCGCCTGTGGCCTGGCGCTGAGGAGCTTCGACTAGATGGCAAGGATCAACCTGCTGCCGTGGCGCGAGCAGCTGCGTGAAGAGCGCAAGCGACACTTTCTGATGGCCATGGCCGGTGTAGTGGTAGGCGCCATCGCGATCATCTTTCTGGCAGACCGATTCATCGGCAATGCCATCGACATCCAGACGGCGCGCAATGCCCACCTGCAGTCCGAGATCGTCCTGCTCGACCAGCGCATCAAGTCGATCAGCGAGCTCAAGGCGCGGCGCAAGCAGTTGCTCGAGCGCATGAAGACCATCCAGGACCTGCAGGGCAACCGGCCGATCATCGGGCGCATCTTCGACCAGATGGCGCGCACGCTGCCTGACGGTGTGTACTTCACCGACGTGAAGATGACCGACAAGAACATCGCCATTGCCGGCGCTGCCGAAACCAACAATCGCGTGTCCGACCTGCTGCGCAACCTCGATGCCTCGCCCTGGCTGGAAGCCCCGACCCTCAACGAGGTCAAGGCCAACACCAGTGCCGACGTCAACGGCGCCAACAGTTTTCAGCTGACCGTGCGCCAGACGGCGCCGGTGCCGGCCGACGGGGATGACAAATGAACCCTTCGAGCTGGATGGACAGCCTGCGCAAGGTCGAGCTCAGCGAGCTGGACCTCAACAACATCGGATCCTGGCCCAATGCCGTCAAGGTGATCGCCGGCGTGCTGCTCATGGCACTGATTCTGGGCCTGGGCTACAACTTTCACATCTCCGACCTGGAAGCGCAGTTGCAGCAGCAGGCCGACCAGGAGGCTACGCTCAAGGAGCAGTTCTCCACCAAGGCTTTCCAGGCGGCGAACCTGGAGACCTACACCGAACAGATGAAAGAGATGGAAACCTCGTTCGGTGCCATGCTGCGACAGTTGCCCAGCGACACCGAGGTTCCGGGTCTGCTCGAAGACATCACCCGCACCGGTCTGGGCTCGGGGCTGGAGTTCGAGGAAATAAAACTGTTGCCTGAAGTGACCCAGCAGTTTTATATCGAGCTGCCGATACAGATCAGCGTGACCGGCACCTACCATGACTTGGCCACTTTCGTCAGCGGTGTGGCCAGCCTGCCGCGGATCGTCACCCTTCACGATTTCGAAGTGAAGCCGGTCGATCCCAAGGCCAGCAACAGCCAGCTGCGCATGAGCATCCTGGCCAAGACCTACCGTTACAATGACCAAGGCCTGCCTGGGACGAATGCGGTACCGGCACAGGGGCAAGCGAAATGAGGGCGGTTTTCGTGGCAGGTCTGGCGCTGTGCACGCTGGTGCTGGCCGGTTGTGGTGGCGGTGGCGATTTCGCCGACCTGGATGCATTCATGGCCGAGGTCAAGGCGCGGCCCAAGGGCAAGATCGAACCGATACCGCGCTTTGCGCCCTATCAGGCGTTCAGCTACGAGGCTGCGTCGCTGCGCAGCCCGTTCCAGCCACCGATCAAGATCGAACTGGTGAACAGGCAGAAGGGGTCCAGGCTCATCAAGCCGGACACGACGCGGGTCAAGCAATTCCTGGAGGGTTTCAACATCGAGGAATTCGAAATGGTCGGTACGCTGGGCAATGCCGGCGGACGCTACGCCCTGATGCGTGGTGCCGGTGGCGTGCATCGACTGAAGGTGGGCGATTACCTGGGTCGCAACGACGGGCGGATCATCGCCATCAGCGATGCCCAGGTCGATGTCATTGAAATTGTTCCCGATGGGGATGGTGGTTGGTTGGAGCGGCCTCGCACCATCCCGCTCAAAGAGCGCTCGTAAAGGGCTGGGTCAAGCATGTCTAGTGGAACTCGAAAATGAACAGGATTCTCTCAGCCTTCGGTATTTCGCTAGGGATAGCGATGCTTTCACCGATTGTCATGGCCGCGAACTTGAAGACGCTCGACGTTGCTTCCCTGCCCGGTGATCGTGTCGAGCTCAAGCTCTCGTTCGACGGTCCGGTCACGGCACCGCGCGGCTACACCACCGAGCAACCGGCGCGCATCGCCCTCGACTTGCCCGGTGTGACCAGCCAACTGGGCGCGCGCAGCCGCGATCTGGGCGTGGGCAATGCTCGCAGCGTGGTCGTGGTCGAGGCCACCGACCGTACGCGGGTCATCGTCAACCTGACCAAGTTGGCGCCTTACAGCACCCGTGTGCAGGGCAACGACCTGTTCGTGCTGGTGGGCGAGGGCGCCGCTGCGCTGCAGGGCACGTCGCTGCCGGCCCCAACGTCTACGCCGACCACGCCCCGTCCCGTGTCGCGACCTGCGGCGGTGTCTTCGCCGGCGCCGGCGACCTCGCGAGCGGCGGTGCCGGCCGGACGCGCCATTCGCAACGTCGATTTCCAGCGCGGCGAGCTGGGCGAAGGCAATGTGATCATCGATCTCAGTGACCCGACCATCAGCCCCGACATTCAAGAGCAGGGCGGCAAGATCCTCCTCAACTTCGCCCGCACGCAACTGCCCGAGGCATTGCGTGTGCGCCTGGACGTCAAGGATTTCGCCACCCCGGTACAGTTCGTCAATTCCTCGGCCAGCGCCAATGGCGCGACCGTGTCCATCGAACCCAGTGGCACCTTCGACTACTCCTCGTACCAGACCGAAAATCGCCTGACCATCAGCGTGCGACCGCTGACCAACGAGGACGTGGCGCGGCGCAACGTCGAGCGCAACGTCTATACCGGCGAGAAGCTGTCGCTGAACTTCCAGGACATCGACGTGCGTTCGGTGCTGCAATTGATCGCCGACTTTACCAACCTTAATCTGGTGGCCAGCGACACGGTGCAGGGCGGCATTACCCTGCGCCTGCAGAACGTGCCATGGGATCAGGCGCTGGACCTGGTGCTCAAGACCAAGGGCCTGGACAAGCGCAAGGTCGGCAACGTGTTGCTGGTGGCGCCGGCTGACGAGATCGCTGCCCGCGAGCGCCAGGAACTGGAGTCGCAACGGCAGATCCAGGAGCTCGCGCCACTGCGCCGTGAGCTGATGCAGGTCAACTACGCCAAGGCTGCCGACATCGCCAAGCTGTTCCAGTCGGTTACCCGCGGTGAAAACGTCGAGACCGAGCGCGGCTCGATCACGGTCGACGAACGCACCAACAACATCATTGCCTACCAGACCCAGGACCGCCTCGACGAACTGCGCCGCATCGTCACCCAACTGGACATCCCCGTACGGCAGGTGATGATCGAAGCCCGCATCGTCGAGGCCAACGTCGGCTACGACAAGGCGCTGGGTGTGCGCTGGGGCGGCTCGACCAACCTGCGCGGCAAGCACAACTGGACTGCCTACGGCCTGGACAACAACGGCGACGAAGCCGGCAACACCGGCGCCGACGTAGGCAGCAACACGCCCTTTATCGATCTGGGCGCCGCCGATGCGACCTCCGGCATCGGCCTGGGCTTCGTGACCAACAACGTCCTGCTGGACCTCGAACTCAGCGCCATGGAGAGTACCGGCAACGGCGAGATCGTCTCGCAGCCCAAGGTGGTGACCTCCGACAAGGAAACCGCGAAGATCCTCAAGGGCACCGAGGTGCCGTACCAGGAGGCTAGCTCCAGCGGTGCCACCACGGTATCGTTCAAGGAGGCTTCGCTGTCGCTCGAAGTGACGCCGCAGATCACCCCGGACAGCCGCATCATCATGGAAGTGAAGGTCACCAAGGATGAGCCCGACTACCTGAACGCCGTACTGGGCGTGCCGCCCATTAGCAAGAACGAGGTCAACGCCAAGGTGCTGGTCAACGACGGCGAAACCATCGTCATTGGCGGGGTTTTCTCCAACACGCAAAGTAAAACCGTGGACAAGGTGCCCTTTTTGGGCGACGTGCCGTATGTTGGGCGCCTTTTCCGTCGGGATGTCGTGTCGGAAGCCAAATCCGAGCTGCTGGTATTCTTGACACCGCGTATCATGAATAACCAGGCGATTGCTGTGAGTCGTTGATTCTGTGCGAAATTTGATACTTGTTGGGCCAATGGGTGCAGGCAAGAGCACCATTGGCCGTCTGCTGGCCAAAGAGCTTCGGTTGCCGTTCAAGGATTCCGACAAGGAAATCGAGACCCGTACCGGGGCGAATATCCCGTGGATCTTCGACCAGGAAGGCGAGGTCGGCTTTCGCGATCGCGAGCAGGCCATGCTGGCCGAGCTGTGCGAATTCGACGGTCTGGTGCTGGCCACCGGCGGTGGCGCCGTCATGCGCGACGCCAATCGCCAGGCACTGCACGCCGGTGGGCGTGTGGTGTACCTGCACGCCTCGGTGGAGCAACAGGTGGGCCGCACGGCGCGTGATCGCAATCGGCCGCTATTGCGTACCGCCAATCCAGAGGCCACGCTGCGGGCCCTGCTGGCGGTGCGCGATCCGCTGTACCGCGAGATCGCCGATCTGGTGGTGCAGACCGACGAGCGTCCGCCGCGCATGGTGGTGCTCGATATCCTCGAACGTCTGCAACGCCTGCCGCCGCGCTGAGGCGCGTGTAGCCGAGGGTGTTCGCAGCGCTTGCAGGGCCGTTTGGCGCTAACGTGATTTCATGGAAGCTGTTTTCAGAAAAACAAGAGTGGGGACAGATGCAGACACTCAAGGTTGACCTCGGCGAGCGCAGCTATCCGATCTACATCGGGGAAGGGTTGCTCGATCAAGCCTCATTGCTGGCCCCGCACATTGCCGGGCGAAAGGTGGCGGTCGTCTCCAACGCCACGGTGGCGCCGCTCTACCTGGATCGCCTGACCCAGACCCTGGGTGCCTACTCGGTGGTGCCCGTGGTGCTGCCAGACGGCGAAGCCTTCAAGAACTGGGAAACCCTGCAGACCATTTTCGATGCCATGCTCACCGCACGGCTGGATCGACGCGTCACGGTCATTGCCCTGGGCGGCGGCGTCATCGGCGACATGGCCGGGTTCGCCGCCGCCTGCTATCAGCGCGGCGTCGATTTCATCCAGGTGCCGACCACGCTGCTGTCCCAGGTCGACTCGTCGGTGGGCGGCAAGACCGGCATCAACCATCCGCTGGGCAAGAACATGGTCGGCGCGTTCTATCAGCCGCAGGCGGTCCTGATCGATACCACGACCCTGGCCACGCTGCCGCCGCGCGAGCTGTCGGCGGGTCTGGCCGAGGTGATCAAATACGGTTTCATCTGCGACGAGCCGTTCCTGGGCTGGCTGGAAGAACACGTCGATGCCCTCAGGGCGCTCGACCAGGCCGCCCTCACGGTGGCCATCGCTCGCTCCTGCGAAGCCAAGGCCCGCGTGGTCGGGGCGGACGAACGCGAGTCGGGTGTGCGGGCCACACTGAACCTGGGGCATACTTTCGGCCACGCCATCGAAACCCATATGGGGTATGGTGTGTGGCTTCACGGCGAAGCCGTGGGGGCTGGTACGGTGATGGCGCTGGAGATGTCCATGCGCCTGGGCTGGATCACTCAGGCCGAGCGGGATCGCGGCATTCGTCTGCTGCAGCGCGCCGGTTTGCCGGTGGTGCCGCCAGCGGAAATGACGCCGGCCGATTTCCTCGAGCACATGGCGATCGACAAGAAAGTGCTGGATGGCAGTCTGCGCCTGGTGCTGCTGCGCAGCCTGGGCGAAGCGGTGATCACCGCCGACTACCCGCATGATGTGCTTCAGGCGACCCTGGAAGCGGATTACCGCGCCATCGTCGCCGGGCTGGAAGCCTGATTGTGATGGCGCTCGCCGCCCGCCCCGCTCCCACAGGTGTTGAGCCCGGCGTATTCCAGCAGGACGTGATGCCAGCAATCCATCAACGATTCACCTTTGTTCTACGAGAGTTCGATGACAAGTCTGCATGCCGATGAGGCCTTTCTCGGCCACTACCAATTGGATCATGACCCCTTCGCCGCAAGGGTGCCTGGCTTCAAATTCTTCCCGGCCCAACGCAAGCCGGTGCTGGGGCAATTGCACCATCTGGCGCGCTACAGCCAGCTGTTGCTGGTAGTCACCGGCCCGCACGGCAGTGGCAAGACGCTCCTGCGCCAGGCCCTGGTCGCCAGTACCAACAAGCAGTCGGTGCAAAGCATCGTAGTCTCGGCACGCGGTGCCGGCGATGCCGCGAGCGTGCTGACCCAGGTCGCCCAGTCGCTCAACCTCAATACCCTGGAAGTGCCAGCCATGCTGGCGCAGATCGTCCAGCTGGGGCTCACCGGGCGGGAAGTCTACCTGCTGGTGGACGACGCGGAACAACTCGACGAATCCGCACTCGAAGCCCTGCTGGCGTTGGCGGCGGGCACTGCGGACGGGCGCCCTCACGTGTTCCTGTTCGGCGAGCCTTCCTTGATCGCGGGCCTGGAGCAGTTCAGCGCCGGGCAGGAATTGTTCCACGTGATCGAGCTGCAACCGTACAGCCTCGAGGAAACCCGCGAATACCTGGCGCTGCGTCTGGAAGGTGCAGGGAAGGGTATCCAGTTGCTCACCAATGACCAGATTGCCGACATTCACGAGAACTCGGATGGTTGGCCAGGGGCCATCAACCAGGTTGCTCGTGATACGTTGATCGAGGCCATGATCGCTAGCCGCTCGTCGGTGAAGCGTCCTGCTATGGGGTTTAAGATGCCTAAGAAACACGTATTGGCGATTTCCGCCGTTGTCGTCGTCGCGGTGGCCGCCGCCTGGCTGATACCCAGCCGCGATGGCAAGGCACCGAGCACCACCGAACAGGCTCAGTTGCCGATGGGTCAGGGGCAGCCAACTGCCGCCCAATCCAACAACGGCAATCCGTCGGTCGAATTCAATGGCAGCACCCAGTCGTTGCCGATGAACGGGCAACAGCCGGTCATGCGCGGTCCGCTGGCCGAATCCACCGGCATGGGCGATGGCGACGAAACCGGCGCTGCCGTGAACACTTCGCCACAGCCGCCGACCGTCACCACCACCGCGCCACCTGCGGGCGTGCCTGCAGGTGCACCCGCTGTGGTTGCGCCCACGCCCACGCCGACGCCTGCACCTGCACGTCAGGCGGCGCCGGTGGCGACCACCAAGCCTGCACCTGTCACCGCTGCCAAACCGGCACCTGCGCCTGCACCGACCGTGGCCGCCAAGCCGGCTCCTGCTGCTGCCGCTGCTGCCAAGCCTGCTGCCGGTGGCAGCTGGTACGCCGGCCAGTCGCCGAGCAACTACGTCGTGCAGATCCTGGGAACCAGCAACGAAGGCGCTGCGCAGGCCTATGTCAAGGAGCAGGGTGGTGACTTCCGTTACTTCAAGAAAACCCTGCAGGGCAAGCCGCTGTACGTGATCACCTACGGCAGCTTCGCCAGCCGCGATGCAGCGGTTGCCGCCATCAAGAACTTGCCAGCCAAGGTCCAGGCTGGTAAACCTTGGCCTCGCACTGTCGCCAGCGTCCAACAGGACCTCGCGACAGCTCGCTGATTGTCGGGCGGCACCTATCCCCGCCGCCCCACCCTCCGGCGTCATCTGAATCCCGAGCCTGCTACGCATTGTGTAGCAGGCTTCGCCGTCCCTGTCCCACCGTTTGCCGTCGAAGGCTCAAGCACGGGCCTTGTAGACATGCGGGCTTGCGCTGTCGAGCTGCGGGATTCAGAATCCAGCCTAAGTCGCTATCACAATAGCTCGCTGGAAAACGTTCACATTTGCGACAATTGAGTTATTGATTTCGTCGCTGAATTTGTGACCACCCGTTGCGCTGTGTACAATAACCTCCCTTTTGCCTCCGCAAAGCCGGCGTACGTTCGGCGCGCATGGTAACTAGTTGAATCGAAAAGAAATTGCCTCGAAAAGAGGCAGCCTGGTGAGAATGTGTCTATGAAAACAGGTCTGTATCGTCCGGATGAATTCAAGGATAACTGCGGTTTTGGCCTGATTGCCCATATGTCGGGTGAGCCCAGCCATAACCTGTTGCAAACGGCCATCGAGGCCCTGACCTGCATGACCCACCGCGGTGGGATCAACGCCGACGGCAAGACCGGCGACGGGTGCGGCTTGCTGATCCAGAAGCCCGACCTGTTCCTGCGTGCCATCGCCAAGGACCATTTCGGCAGCGAACTGCCCAAGCAGTACGCCGTGGGCATGGTCTTCTTCAACCAAGACCCGGTGCGCGCGCAAGCGGCACGCGACAACATGAATCGCGAGATCGAAGCCGCCGGCCTGCAACTGATCGGCTGGCGCGACGTGCCGATCGATACCAGCGTGCTCGGCCGTCTGGCCCTGGAGCGCCTGCCCAAGATCCAGCAAGTGTTCGTCGGCGGTGAAGGCCTGAGCGATCAGCAGTTCGCGATCAAGCTGTTCAGCGCCCGTCGCCGTTCGTCCGTGGCCAACGCGGCCGACACCGACCATTACATCTGCAGCTTTTCGCACAAGACCATCATCTACAAAGGCCTGATGATGCCGGCCGACCTTACGGCCTTCTACCCGGACCTGTCCGACGAGCGTCTGCAAACCGCGATCTGCGTGTTCCACCAGCGCTTCTCGACCAATACCCTGCCGAAGTGGCCGTTGGCCCAGCCCTTCCGCTTTCTCGCCCACAACGGCGAGATCAACACCATCACCGGCAACCGCAACTGGGCCTTGGCCCGTCGTACCAAGTTCGCCAACGATCTGATCCCGGATCTGGAAGAGCTCGGCCCGCTGGTCAACCGCGTGGGATCCGACTCCTCCAGCATGGACAACATGCTCGAACTGATGGTCACCGGTGGCATCGACCTGTTCCGTGGTGTGCGCATGCTGATTCCGCCGGCCTGGCAGAACGTCGAGACCATGGACCCCGACCTGCGGGCGTTCTATGAGTACAACTCGATGCACATGGAGCCGTGGGACGGTCCGGCCGGTGTGGTCATGACCGACGGCCGCCATGCCGTGTGCCTGCTCGACCGTAACGGCCTGCGCCCGGCGCGCTGGGTCACCACCAAGAATGGCTACATCACCCTGGCGTCGGAAATCGGCGTGTGGAACTACCAGCCCGAGGACGTGATTGCCAAGGGCCGTGTGGGCCCGGGCCAGATCCTGGCGGTCGATACCGAAACCGGCCAGGTCCTGCACACCGATGACATCGACAACCGCCTGAAGTCGCGCCACCCCTACAAGCAGTGGCTGCGCAAGAGCGCGCTGCGTATCCAGTCGACCATGGAAGACAACGACCACGGTTCGGCTTTCTACAGCAGCGACCAGCTCAAGCAGTACATGAAGATGTACCAGGTGACCTTCGAGGAGCGCGACCAGGTGTTGCGCCCGCTGGGCGAGCAGGGCCAGGAAGCCGTGGGCTCGATGGGCGATGACACGCCGATGGCCGTACTGTCCCATCGGGTCCGTACGCCTTACGACTATTTCCGCCAGCAATTCGCGCAGGTCACCAACCCGCCGATCGATCCGCTGCGCGAAGCGATCGTGATGTCGCTGGAAATCTGCCTGGGCGCCGAGCGCAATATTTTCCAGGAATCCCCAGAGCATGCTTCGCGGGTGATCCTTAGCTCGCCGGTCATCTCGCCCGCCAAGTGGCGCTCGCTGATGAACCTGGATCGGCCGGGCTTCGATCGCCAGGTCATCGAGCTGAACTACGATGAAGCCATGGGCCTCGAGGCCGCCGTGCGCAACATCGCCGATCAGGCAGAGGAAGCCGTGCGCGCCGGACGTACCCTGCTGGTACTCAGCGACCGCAACATCGCGCCGGGCAAGCTGCCGGTGCACGCGTCGCTGGCGACCGGTGCCGTGCACCATCGCCTGACCGAAAAGGGTCTGCGCTGCGACAGCAACATCCTTGTCGAAACCGCCACCGCCCGCGATCCGCACCACTTCGCGGTGCTGATCGGCTTCGGTGCTTCGGCGGTCTATCCGTTCCTGGCCTATGAAGTGCTGGGCGACCTGATCCGGACCGGTGAAGTGCTGGGCGACCTCTACGAGGTGTTCAAGAACTACCGCAAGGGCATCACCAAGGGCCTGCTCAAGATTCTTTCGAAGATGGGCATCTCCACCGTGGCTTCGTACCGCGGCGCCCAGCTGTTCGAGGCTATCGGTCTGTCCGAGGAAGTCTGCGAGTTGAGCTTCCGCGGCGTGCCGAGTCGTATCAAGGGCGCGCGTTTCGTCGACCTGGAAGCCGAACAGAAAGCCCTCGCTGCCGAAGCCTGGAGCACGCGCAAGCCGATCCAGCAAGGTGGCCTGTTGAAGTTCGTCTACGGCGGCGAGTATCACGCCTACAACCCGGACGTGGTCAACACCCTGCAAGCCGCGGTGCAGCAGGGCGACTACAGCAAGTTCAAGGAATACACCGCGATCGTCGACAACCGTCCGGTGTCGATGATCCGCGACCTGCTCAAGGTCAAGACCCTCGACCAGCCGCTGAGCATCGACCAGATCGAACCGCTGGAAGCGATCCTCAAGCGTTTCGATTCGGCCGGGATTTCCCTGGGTGCGCTGTCGCCCGAGGCTCACGAAGCGCTGGCCGAGGCGATGAACCGCCTGGGCGCGCGTTCCAACTCCGGTGAAGGCGGCGAAGACCCGTCGCGCTACGGCACCGTGCGCAGCTCGAAGATCAAGCAGATCGCCACTGGCCGGTTCGGCGTCACTCCCGAGTACCTGGTCAACGCCGAAGTGCTGCAGATCAAGGTGGCCCAGGGCGCCAAGCCCGGGGAGGGCGGTCAGCTGCCCGGCGGCAAGGTCAACGGCCTGATTGCCAAGCTGCGTTATGCCGTACCTGGCGTGACCCTGATTTCGCCACCGCCGCACCACGACATCTACTCCATCGAGGACCTGTCGCAGCTGATCTTCGACCTCAAGCAGGTCAACCCGGCCGCACTGGTATCGGTGAAGCTGGTGGCCGAGGCGGGGGTAGGCACCATCGCCGCCGGCGTGGCCAAGGCCTATGCCGACCTGATCACCATTTCCGGTTACGACGGCGGCACCGGGGCCTCGCCCCTGAGCTCGATCAAGTACGCCGGCGCGCCGTGGGAACTGGGCCTGGCCGAAACCCACCAGACCCTACGGGGCAACGACCTGCGCGGCAAGGTGCGGGTACAGACCGATGGCGGCCTGAAAACCGGCCTGGACGTGATCAAGGCGGCCATTCTCGGTGCCGAGAGCTTCGGCTTCGGTACCGCGCCGATGATCGCTCTGGGCTGCAAGTACCTGCGCATCTGCCACCTGAACAACTGCGCCACCGGCGTGGCCACGCAGAACGAGAAGCTGCGCAAGGACCACTACATCGGCACGGTCGACATGGTGATCAACTTCTTCACCTACGTGGCCGAGGAAACCCGCGAATGGCTGGCCAAGCTGGGCGTGCGCAGCCTGGGCGAGTTGATCGGGCGCACCGACCTGCTGGAAATGCTGCCCGGTGAAACCGCCAAGCAGCAGCATCTGGACCTGACCCCACTGCTGGGCAGCGACCAGATTCCGGCGGACAAGCCGCAGTTCTGCGAAGTGGATCGCAACCCGCCGTTCGACAAGGGCCTGCTGGCCGAGCAGATGGTGGAAATGGCCTTGCCGGCGATTCAGGGCAAGACCGGTGGCGATTTCGAGATGAACATCTGCAACTGCGACCGTTCGATCGGTGCGCGCATCTCCGGCGAGATCGCCAAGTTGCACGGCAACCAGGGCATGAACGCCAACCCGCTGACCTTCCGCTTCAAGGGCACTGCAGGTCAGAGCTTCGGCGTGTGGAACGCCGGTGGCCTGAACATGTACCTGGAAGGCGATGCCAACGATTACGTCGGCAAGGGCATGACCGCCGGCAAGCTGGTGATCGTGCCGCCCAAGGGCAGCCCGTTCAAGACCCAGGACAGCGCCATCATCGGCAACACCTGCCTGTACGGCGCCACGGGCGGCAAGCTGTTCGCCGCCGGCACCGCAGGCGAGCGTTTCGCGGTGCGCAACTCCGGTGCCCATACGGTCGTTGAAGGCACGGGCGATCACTGCTGCGAATACATGACCGGCGGTTTCGTCTGCGTGCTCGGCAAGACCGGCTACAACTTCGGTTCGGGCATGACCGGCGGTTTCGCCTACGTGCTCGACCAGGACAACAGCTTCGTCGACCGGGTCAACCACGAACTGGTGGAAATCCAGCGCATCAGTGGCGAAGCCATGGAAGCCTACCGTACTCACCTGGAACGCGTGCTGGCCGAATACGTCGCCGAAACCGACAGCGAATGGGGCCGCAACCTTTGGGAAAACCTGGACGATTACCTGCGTCGTTTCTGGTTGGTCAAGCCCAAGGCCGCCAACCTGAAATCGCTGCTGTCCAGCACCCGTGCCAACCCGCAGTGATATGCGCCTGAAGAGTTTGATGAGGTTTTAACAATGGCTGAACGTCTGAGTAATGACTTCCAGTTCATCGAGGTCGGGCGCAAAGATCCGAAGAAGAAACTGTTGCGTCAACGCAAGAAAGAGTTCGTGGAAATCTACGAGCCCTTCAAACCCGCGCAGTCGGCCGATCAGGCCCACCGCTGCCTGGGCTGTGGCAACCCGTACTGCGAATGGAAGTGCCCGGTGCACAACTTCATTCCCAACTGGTTGAAGCTGGTCGCCGAGGGCAACATCCTCGCGGCCGCCGAGCTGTCGCACCAGACCAACACCCTGCCCGAAGTGTGCGGCCGGGTGTGCCCGCAGGATCGTCTGTGCGAGGGTGCCTGCACCCTCAACGACGGTTTTGGCGCAGTGACCATCGGTTCGGTGGAGAAGTACATCACCGACACCGCGTTCGCCATGGGCTGGCGTCCGGACATGTCCAAGGTCAAGCCGACCGGCAAGCGCGTCGCCATCATCGGCGCCGGCCCGGCCGGGCTGGGTTGCGCCGATGTGCTGGTGCGCGGTGGCGTGACCCCGGTGGTGTTCGACAAGAACCCGGAAATCGGTGGTCTACTGACCTTCGGCATCCCCGAGTTCAAGCTGGAAAAGAGCGTGTTGAGCAATCGCCGCGAAGTCTTCACCGGCATGGGCATCGAGTTTCGCCTGAACACCGAGGTGGGCAAGGACATCAGCGTCGAGCAGTTGCTGGAAGAGTACGATGCCGTGTTCATGGGCATGGGCACCTACACCTACATGAAAGGCGGCTTCCCCGGTGAAGACCTGCCTGGCGTGCACGACGCGCTGGATTTCCTGATCGCCAACGTCAACCGCAACCTGGGCTTTGAAAAGTCGCCGGAAGATTTCGTCGACATGAAGGGCAAGAAGGTCGTGGTACTGGGCGGTGGCGACACGGCGATGGACTGCAATCGCACGTCGATTCGCCAGGGCGCCAAGGCGGTGACCTGCGCCTATCGTCGCGACGAGGCGAACATGCCGGGCTCGCGCAAAGAGGTGAAGAACGCCAAGGAAGAAGGGGTGAAATTCCTCTACAACCGTCAGCCGATCGCCATCGTGGGTGAAGACAAGGTCGAAGGCGTGAAGGTGGTCGAGACCCGTCTCGGCGAACCCGATGCCCGTGGCCGTCGCAGCCCTGAGCCGATTCCGGGTTCCGAGGAGATCATCCCGGCCGATGCCGTGGTCATCGCTTTCGGCTTCCGCCCAAGCCCTGCGGCCTGGTTCCAGGACCACAGCATCCAGACCGACAGCCAGGGCCGCGTGGTGGCACCGGAACAGGGTCAGTTCAAGCACCAGACCAGCAACCCGAAGATCTTCGCCGGCGGCGACATGGTGCGCGGCTCGGACCTAGTGGTCACCGCCATCTTCGAAGGCCGCAACGCCGCCGAAGGGATCCTGGATTACCTGGAAGTCTGAGTCAGCGTGGGTGGTGGTAACCGCTCCCACGGTGGAACTGCGGTGACCTGAGCAGGATGTGGGAGCGGGCTCTGCCCGCGAAAAGGTCTCTGCGGTATTTCAGGTGCACCGCGGTGGATTCTTCGCGGGCAGAGTGGCTCGCCGCCCGCCCCGCTCCCACAAGGCCACTGCAGTACTTCAGGTATACCGCGCTGAATTCTTCGCGGGCAGAGACCCGCTCCCACAAGGTTGCTGCGGTATTTGAGGTACACCGCGGTGGATTCTTCGCGGGCAGAGTGGCTCGCCGCCTGCCCCGTTCCCACAGGATCAGGCGCTCATGACAGCCTTGATGTCATGAGCCAGCTCGCGCACGCGGGCTTCTTCGGTGTCCCATGAGCACATGAAACGGGCGCCGCCGCTGCCGATAAAGGTGTAGAAGCGCCAGCCCTTGGCGCGCAGGGCTTCCAAGGCCGGTTCCGGCATCTGCAGGAACACGCCGTTGGCCTCCACCGGAAACATCAACTCCACCCCCGGTATACCCTCGACCAGCGCCTTGAGCAGCTGGGCACAATGGTTAGCGTGCCCCGCATGCTTGAGCCAGGCATCGTTCTCCAGCAAGCCCACCCAGGGCGCCGACAGGAAGCGCATCTTCGAGGCCAGTTGGCCCGCCTGCTTGCAGCGATAATCGAAATCTTCGGCCAGATCATGATTGAAGAACAGGATCGCCTCGCCCACCGCCATGCCATTCTTGGTGCCACCGAAGCACAGTACATCCACGCCCGCCTTCCACGTCAGTTCGGCTGGCGAGCAGCCCAGAAACGCGCAGGCGTTGGCGAAGCGTGCGCCGTCCATGTGCAGGTTCAGGCCGAGCTCCTTGCAGGTGGCGCTGATGGCCCTGAGCTCTTCGGGACGGTACACGCTGCCCACTTCGGTGGCCTGGGTCAGGGTGACCACACGCGGCTTGGGGTAGTGAATGTCCTGGCGCTTGAGCGCCACTTCGCGAATGGCCTGCGGGGTCAGCTTGCCCATTTCCGTGCGCGCGGTGAGCAATTTGGAGCCATTGGAGAAGAACTCGGGGGCACCGCATTCGTCGGTCTCGACGTGAGCGGTTTCCGAACAGATGACGCTGTGGTAGCTCTGGCACAACGACGACAGGGCCAGGGAGTTGGCTGCAGTGCCGTTGAAGGCGAAGAAGACTTCACAGTCGGTTTCGAACAGGCGTCGGAATTCATCGGCGGCGCGTGCGGTCCACTGGTCGTCGCCATAGGCGCGCTGATGGCCCTGATTGGCCTGTTCCATGGCCGCCCAGGCCTCGGAGCAGATGCCCGAATAGTTGTCGCTGGCGAACTGTTGGGTTTGGTCGTTCATGGGCGGTCCTTGGTGTTAGGTATGGGAAGCACTGTAAACCAACTGTGAGAGATGTGTCGTCTCAGCGGGCCTCTTCACCTGTGGGAGCGGGCTCTGCCCGCGAAGAGGCCGGCATGAGCAACCCACAAACTTGAGGCTATCCACAGATGACCCGCAACCGCTCACTGGACCTGCTCAAATGGTTGGCCATGCTGTGCATGGTGCTCGACCATCTGCGCTATGTCGGCTGGTCGCTGGACTTCCTCTATGTACCGGGTCGCCTGGCGTTCCCCTGGTTCTGCCTGGCCATCGCCGCCAACCTGATGCGCCGCCCGGAAGCCCCCCTGGGTGGCCGCTACCTGGCGTGGTTGCTGATCTTCGCTGCGCTTTCGGAAATCCCTTACCGCCTGTTCGTCTATCCCGCCGACACCCTCAACGTCCTGCCGACCCTGGCCCTGGGTCTGGTGGCCGCCAAGGCCTGGCAGCAACGGCGACAACCGGCCATGGCCGCGCTCGGCTGTGCGGTACTCGTCGCTGCCATTGTCTTCGACCACCACTTGATGTTCGGCCTGGCCGGCGTGCTGCTGCCGCTGGGCTTCGTGCTCGCCTGGCAGCGCCCGCTGTACTGGGCGCTGCCACTGGGCGTGCTGTGCCTGGCCGCCAACGCCTGGAGCAATCTGTTCGAATCGGCTCGCCACCTCTACTGGCCGGCCATTGGCGGCATCGTCGCCTGCCTGCTGGCACCGGGGCTGGGTCTGCTTGTACTGCGTACCGATGTGCGCCATGCCGTTGTCCCCATGCGCCGCTGGGCCTACGCCATCTACCCCCTGCATTTCCTTGCCCTGCTGGGCCTTCGCCTGCTGTTGCGCGCGCTCTGACGCTGGCCTGATCGCGCCATGTCGTAAACGAACCTCTGCAAGGCGCGCGCAGGCATTTGGTCGGATCGCGCCGGCCCTACCATCGCTCTCAAAGGGGGCAGCCGCAGACGGTCGCCTTCGTCCAACAAGCCAGGCGCCGCGCCGCCGCTGGGGAGACTGCGATGTTCAGCAAAGAAGATCAGATCAAGGGCTATGACGACGTCCTGCTGGCGGCCATGAACGCCGAGGATCAGCGTCAGGAAGACCACATCGAACTGATCGCCTCGGAAAACTACACCAGCAAGCGCGTGATGGAGGCCCAGGGCAGCGGCCTCACCAACAAGTACGCCGAAGGCTATCCAGGCAAGCGCTACTACGGTGGCTGCGAGCATGTGGACAAGGTCGAGCAACTGGCCATCGATCGCGCCAAGCAGCTGTTCGGCGCCGACTATGCCAACGTCCAGCCTCACTCCGGTTCCCAGGCCAACGCCGCCGTCTACCTGGCGCTGCTGCAGGCCGGCGACACCGTACTGGGCATGAGCCTGGCCCACGGCGGTCACCTGACCCACGGCGCCAAGGTCAGCTTTTCCGGCAAACTCTACAACGCCGTTCAGTACGGCATCGACACCGACACCGGTCTGATCGACTACGACGAGGTCGAGCGCCTGGCCATCGAGCACCAGCCGAAGATGATCATCGCCGGCTTCTCGGCCTACTCCAAGACCTTGGATTTCGCCCGGTTCCGCGAGATCGCCGACAAGGTAGGCGCCTACCTGTTCGTCGACATGGCCCACGTGGCCGGGCTGGTTGCCGCCGGCCTGTACCCCAACCCGATTCCGTTCGCCGACGTGGTCACCACCACCACCCACAAGACCCTGCGTGGCCCACGTGGCGGCCTGATCCTGGCCCGTGCCAACGAAGCTCTGGAAAAGAAATTCAACGCCGCCGTGTTCCCCGGCGGTCAGGGTGGCCCGCTGATGCACGTGATCGCCGCCAAGGCGGTGTGCTTCAAGGAAGCGCTGGAGCCTGAATTCAAGACCTACCAGCAGCAGGTCATCGACAACGCCCAGGCCATGGCCGGGGTGTTCGTCGAGCGCGGCTACGACGTGGTCTCTGGCGGCACCGACAACCACCTGTTCCTGGTCAGCCTGATTCGTCAGGGCCTGACCGGCAAGGACGCCGACGCTGCCCTGGGTCGTGCCCACATCACCGTGAACAAGAACGCGGTGCCCAACGATCCGCAATCGCCCTTCGTGACCTCGGGCCTGCGCATTGGCACCCCGGCAGTCACCAGTCGTGGTTTCAAGGTGGCCCAATGCACGGAGCTGGCCGGCTGGATCTGCGACATCCTCGACAACCTGGGCGATGCCGACGTCGAGGCCAACGTGGCCCGCCACGTGACGGCCCTGTGCAGCGACTTCCCGGTCTACCGCTGAGAGTGGAGTGAACACCATGCAACGTTATTCTGGCTTCGGCCTCTTCAAGCACTCGCTCAGCCACCACGAAAACTGGCAGCGCATGTGGCGCACGCCGACCCCCAAGAAGGTCTACGACGTGGTCATCGTCGGCGGTGGTGGGCACGGTCTGGCCACTGCCTACTATCTGGCCAAGGTCCACGGCATCACCAACGTGGCCGTGGTCGAGAAGGGCTGGTTGGGCGGTGGCAATACCGCGCGCAACACCACCATCGTGCGTTCCAACTACCTGTGGGACGAGTCGGCGCACTTGTACGAGCACGCCATGAAACTCTGGGAAGGCCTGTCCCAGGACATCAACTACAACGTGATGTTTTCCCAGCGCGGCGTGTACAACCTGTGCCACACCCTGCAGGACATGCGCGACTCCGAGCGCCGCGTCAGCGCCAACCGCCTCAACGGCGTGGACGGCGAACTGTTGAACGGCAAGCAGGTGGCCGAAGAGATTCCCTACCTGGACTGCAGCAAGAACACCCGTTACCCGATCATCGGCGCTACCGTCCAGCGGCGTGGCGGCGTGGCCCGTCACGACGCCGTGGCCTGGGGCTATGCCCGTGCGGCCGACGCCCTGGGCGTGGACCTGATCCAGCAGACCGAAGTGATCGGTTTCCGCAAGGAAAACGGCGTGTGCATCGGTGTCGAAACCAACAAGGGTTTCATCGGCGCCAAGCGCGTCGGTGTGGTCACCGCCGGCAACTCCGGGCACATGGCCAAGCTGGCCGGCTTCCGTCTGCCGGTCGAGTCCCACCCTTTGCAGGCGCTGGTGTCGGAGCCGATCAAGCCCATCATCGACAGCGTGATCATGTCCAACGCCGTGCATGGCTACATCAGCCAGTCGGACAAGGGCGACCTGGTCATCGGCGCCGGTATCGACGGTTGGGTCGGCTACGGCCAGCGCGGTTCGTACCCGATCGTCGAGCACACCCTGCAAGCCATCGTCGAGATGTTCCCGGTGCTCTCGCGCGTTCGCATGAACCGCCAATGGGGCGGCATCGTCGACACCACGCCGGACGCCTGCCCGATCATCTCCAAGACCCCGGTGCCGAACATGTTCTTCAATTGTGGCTGGGGCACGGGTGGCTTCAAGGCCACACCGGGCTCGGGCCATGTGTTCGCCGCCAGCCTGGCCACCGGTGAAATGCACCCGCTGGCCAAGCCGTTTTCCATCGAGCGCTTCCACAACGGCGCGCTGATCGACGAACACGGCGCTGCCGCCGTCGCCCACTAACAGGAGAAACGATCATGCTGAACATCTTCTGTCCACACTGTGGCGAGCTTCGCAGCGAAGAAGAATTCCACTGCTCGGGCCAGGCGCACATCGCCCGACCGCTCGATCCAGGCGCGTGCACCGACGCGCAGTGGGGCGAGTACATGTTCTTCCGCAACAACCCGCGTGGCCTGCAGCACGAGCTGTGGATCCACGCCGCCGGTTGCCGCCAGTATTTCAATGCGACCCGCAACACGGTCACCTATGAAATCCTGGAAACCTATCGCATCGGCAGCCAGCCCCAGTTCGTCGAGAAGACTATCGACGAAACCCCTCAAATCGCCTCGGGAGATCAGCCATGAGCCAGGTCAATCGCCTGTCCAACGGCGGACGTCTGGACCGCAGCAAGAAGCTGACCTTCACCTTCAACGGCACGACCTACGTCGGCTATGAAGGTGACACCCTGGCCTCGGCCCTGCTGGCCAATGGCATCGACGTGATCGGTCGCAGCTTCAAGTATTCGCGCCCGCGCGGCATCGTTGCCGCAGGCGCCGAAGAGCCCAATGCGGTGCTGCAGATCGGCGCCACCGAGGCCACCCAGATTCCCAACGTGCGCGCCACTCAACAGGCGCTGTACCAGGGCCTGGTCGCCACCAGCACCAACGGCTGGCCGAACGTCAACACCGACATGATGGGTATCCTGGGCAAGGTCGGCGGCAAGCTGATGCCGCCCGGCTTCTACTACAAGACCTTCATGTACCCGCAGTCCTTCTGGATGACTTACGAGAAGTACATCCGCAAGGCCGCCGGCCTGGGCCGTTCGCCGACCGAAGTCGACCCCGATTCCTACGACTACATGAGCCGCACCTGCGACGTGCTGGTGGTCGGCGCCGGCCCGGCCGGGCTGTCTGCCGCCCTGGCCGCGGCGCGCAGCGGTGCGCGGGTGATCCTGGCCGACGAGCAGGAAGAGTTCGGCGGCTCGCTGCTCGATACCCGCGAGAGTCTGGACGGCCAGCCGGCCGGTGAATGGGTGAAAGCGGTCATCGCTGAACTGCAAGGTTTGCCGGACGTGACCTTGCTGCCTCGTGCCACGGTCAACGGCTATCACGACCACAATTTCCTGACCATCCATCAGCGCCTCACCGATCACCTCGGCGACCGTGCACCGATGGGCCAGGTGCGCCAGCGCATGCACCGGGTTCGCGCCGGGCGCGTGGTGCTGGCCACCGGCACCCACGAGCGGCCCCTGGTGTACGGCAACAATGACGTGCCGGGCAACATGCTGGCCGGCGCCATTTCCACCTATGTGCGCCGCTACGGCGTGGCACCGGGCAAGAAGCTGGTGCTGTCGACCAACAACGACCATGCTTACCGCGTGGCCCTGGACTGGTACGACGCCGGCCTCAAGGTCGTCGCCGTGGCCGATGCCCGGCACAACCCGCGTGGTGCGCTGGTCGAGGAAGCTCGCGCCAAGGGCATCCGTATCCTGACGTCCAGCGCGGTGATCGAAGCCCGTGGCAGCAAGCACGTCACGGCAGCGCGCGTCGCCGCCATCGACGTCAGGGCACACAAGGTGGCCAGCCCCGGCGAGTGGCTCGACTGCGACCTGATCGGCAGCTCGGGCGGCTACAGCCCGGTGGTCCACCTGGCATCGCATCTGGGCGGCAAACCGATCTGGCGTGAAGACATCCTCGGCTTCGTGCCTGGCGAAGCCCCGCAGAAACGCGTGTGCGTGGGCGGCGTGAACGGCGTGTATGCCCTGGCCGATGCCATGGCCGACGGGTTCGAAGGCGGGGCAAGAGCCGCGTCCGAGACCGGTTTCGGCATTGTCGAAGGCACCTTGCCCAAGGTCTTGAGTCGCGTCGAGGAGCCCACCCTTGCGCTGTTCCAAGTCCCCCACGACAAGGACACGGCACGTGCGCCCAAGCAGTTCGTCGACCTGCAGAACGACGTCACCGCGGCCGCCATCGAGCTAGCCACCCGTGAGGGCTTCGAGTCGGTCGAGCACGTCAAGCGCTACACCGCGCTGGGCTTCGGTACCGACCAGGGCAAGCTGGGCAACGTCAACGGCCTGGCCATTGCTGCCCGTTCGCTGAACGTCACCATTCCGGAAATGGGCACCACCATGTTCCGCCCCAACTACACGCCGGTCACCTTCGGTGCGGTGGCTGGGCGTCACTGCGGCCACCTGTTCGAGCCCGTGCGGTTCACTGCGCTGCATGCCTGGCATGTGAAGAACGGCGCCGAATTTGAAGACGTCGGCCAATGGAAGCGCCCTTGGTACTTCCCCAAGCGCGGTGAGGACATCCATTCCGCCGTTGCCCGCGAATGCAAGGCGGTGCGCGACAGCGTCGGCCTGCTGGACGCCTCGACCCTGGGCAAGATCGACATCCAGGGCCCGGACGCGCGCGAATTCCTCAACCGCATCTACACCAACGCCTGGACCAAGCTGGACGTGGGCAAGGCGCGCTACGGCCTGATGTGCAAGGAAGACGGAATGGTCTTCGACGACGGCGTGACCGCCTGCCTGGCCGACAACCACTTCCTGATGACCACCACCACCGGCGGTGCCGCACGTGTTCTGCAATGGCTAGAAATCTACCAGCAGACCGAGTGGCCGGACCTGAAGGTGTACTTCACCTCGGTCACCGACCACTGGGCGACCCTGACCCTGTCCGGGCCCAACAGCCGCAAGCTGCTCGGCGAAGTGACCGATATCGACCTGGACAAGGACGCTTTCCCGTTCATGACCTGGAAGGAAGGGCAGGTAGCGGGTGTGCCAGCACGGGTGTTCCGCATCTCCTTCACCGGCGAGCTGTCGTACGAGGTCAACATCCAGGCCGACTACGCCATGGGTGTGCTGGAGAAGATCATCGAGGCAGGCAAGCAGTACAACCTGACTCCGTACGGCACCGAAACCATGCACGTGCTGCGCGCCGAGAAGGGTTTCATCATCGTCGGCCAGGACACCGATGGCTCGATGACCCCGGACGACCTGAACATGGGCTGGTGCGTGGGGCGGACCAAGCCGTTCTCGTGGATCGGCTGGCGCGGGATGAACCGCGAAGACACCGTGCGCGAGGAGCGCAAGCAGTTGGTGGGACTCAAGCCGATCGATCCCAACAAATGGTTGCCCGAAGGCGCTCAGTTGGTGTTCGACCCCAAGCAGGCGATCCCCATGAGCATGGTCGGCCACGTGACGTCGAGCTACGCCAGCAACTCGCTGGGTTACTCGTTCGCCATGGGTGTGGTCAAGGGTGGCCTCAAGCGCATGGGTGAGCGGGTGTTCTCGCCCCAGGCCGATGGCAGCGTGATCGAAGCCGAAATCGTTTCCTCGGTGTTCTTCGATCCGAAGGGCGAGCGGCAGAACATCTAGCACAGGGCGCCTGTAGGAGCGGCCAGTGGCCGCGAAAAGCCCGTCGCGGTGTGCCAAGGCAACTGCAGCAGGCCCTTCGCGGCCGATGACCGCTCCTACGGGAGCTCACCATCTTCTTGCAGGCTTCAACAGCATTCACTGACAGGTGCAGCAAAATGACCACAGTCAACGTATACCAGCAACGCCCCACCTCGGGCGCCAAGGCCGAAGACCCGCTTCACCACGCCGACCTCGCCAGCCTGGTCGGCAAGGGCCGCCAGGGTGCCGGTGTGACCCTGCGCGAGAAAAAACTGCTGGGTCACCTGACCCTGCGCGGAGACGGCCATGATGCGACCTTCGCCGGCGCCGTGCACAAGGCCACCGGCCTGGAACTGCCGGGCGCCTTGAGCCTGGTCAGCAACGGCGAGACATCGCTGCAATGGCTGGGCCCGGACGAGTGGCTGCTGATCGTTCCCGGTGGCGATGAGTTGGCCGCCGAGCAGCGGTTGCGCGAGGCATTGGCCGGGCTGCATGTGGCGGTGGTCAACGTCAGCGGCGGCCAGTCGCTGATCGAGCTGAGCGGGCCGAACGTGCGCGACGTACTGATGAAGTCCACCAGCTACGACGTGCACCCGAGCAATTTCCCGGTGGGCAAGGCGGTGGGGACAGTGTTCGCCAAGTCCCAACTGGTCATCCGCCGTACGGGCGAGGAAACTTGGGAGCTGCTGATCCGCCGCAGCTTCGCCGACTACTGGTGGCTGTGGCTGCAGGATGCTTCGGCCGAGTATGGGCTGAGCATCCAGGCCTGACCGCTCATACAGTTGTTTCGACCTCGACACCAAAGGACTACCCATGAGCCATGCCCCTGATACCTGGATCCTCACCGCCGATTGCCCAAGCGTTTTGGGCACGGTGGACGCGGTCACGCGCTACCTGTTCGAGCAGGGCTGCTATGTCACCGAGCACCATTCGTTCGACGACCGGCTGTCGTCGCGCTTCTTCATCCGAGTAGAGTTTCGGCAGCCTGAAGGTTTCGACGAGGCCGCCTTTCGCGCCGGGCTGGCCGAACGCGGTGCCAGCTTCGGCATGATCTTCGAGCTGACTGCGCCGCAGTATCGGCCCAAGGTGGTGATCATGGTGTCCAAGGCCGACCACTGCCTCAACGACCTGCTCTATCGTCAGCGCATCGGCCAGTTGCCCATGGACGTGGTTGCGGTGATCTCCAACCATCCGGACCTCGAGCCGCTGGCGCGCTGGCACGACATTCCCTACTACCATTTCCCCCTCGACCCCAAGGACAAGCCGTCGCAGGAGCGCAAGGTGCTGCAGGTCATCGAACAGGCCGGCGCCGAACTGGTGATCCTCGCCCGCTACATGCAGGTGTTGTCACCGGAGCTGTGCCGCCGCCTGGACGGCTGGGCGATCAACATTCACCACTCGTTGCTGCCCGGTTTCAAGGGCGCCAAACCGTACCACCAGGCTTACAACAAAGGCGTCAAGCTGGTCGGGGCGACCGCGCACTACATCAACAATGACCTGGACGAAGGGCCGATCATCACCCAAGGTGTAGAAGTGGTCGATCACAGTCACTACCCCGAAGACCTCATCGCCAAGGGGCGCGATATCGAATGCCTGACCCTGGCCCGAGCCATCGGCTACCACATCGAGCGCCGCGTGTTCCTCAACGCCAACCGCACGGTGGTGCTGTAGCAGCGGCGCAAGCCGCGTCCGGCCCTGATGTGATGTGTCAGGTGTACCGCGCCGTCATTGACGCGGCTTGCGCCGCTGCTACAGATGACCGCGCATTCCTGTAGCAGCGGCGCGAGCCGCTTCAGGGCAGCACACGAATCAACGCATGACCGCAGCACGCAAAACCCAAGCTCAACAACAATAAACAGCGAGGTGAAAGCATGTCTGGTAATCGTGGAGTGGTGTATCTGGGCTCCGGCAAAGTCGAAGTGCAGAACATCGATTTTCCCAAAATGCAGGACCCGCGAGGCAAGCGCATCGAACACGGTGTGATCCTGCGCGTGGTCTCGACCAACATCTGCGGCTCCGACCAGCACATGGTCCGCGGCCGTACCACGGCTCAGGTCGGCCTGGTGCTGGGCCATGAGATCACCGGCGAGGTGATCGAGGCCGGTCGCGACGTCGAGCACCTGAAGGTCGGTGATCTGGTGTCCGTACCCTTTAACGTCGCCTGTGGTCGTTGCCGCTCCTGCAAGGAGCAGCACACCGGCGTTTGCCTGACCGTCAACCCGGCGCGTCCGGGCGGCGCCTACGGCTACGTCGACATGGGTGATTGGGTCGGCGGCCAGGCCGAGTTCGTCCTGGTGCCCTATGCCGACTTCAACCTGCTCAAACTGCCCGACCGCGATGCAGCCATGGAGAAGATCCGCGACCTGACTTGCCTGTCCGACATTCTGCCAACCGGTTACCACGGTGCGGTGACGGCTGGCGTTGGCCCCGGCAGCACCGTGTACGTCGCCGGCGCCGGGCCGGTCGGGCTGGCCGCCGCTGCTTCTGCGCGCCTGCTGGGCGCGGCCGTGGTTATCGTCGGTGACGTCAACCCAACGCGCCTGGCGCACGCCAAGGCTCAGGGCTTCGAGATCGCCGACCTGTCCCAGGACACCCCGCTGCACGAGCAGATCGCCGCCTTGCTGGGCGAGCCGGAAGTGGACTGCGCAGTCGATGCGGTGGGCTTCGAGGCACGCGGTCACGGCCACAGCGGCGCCAAGGCGGAAGCCCCGGCGACCGTGCTCAACTCGTTGATGGGCGTGGTGCGCGTGGCCGGCAAGATCGGCATCCCCGGCCTGTACGTCACCGAGGATCCGGGCGCGGTGGATGCGGCGGCGAAGATGGGCAGCCTGAGCATCCGCTTCGGGCTGGGCTGGGCCAAGTCGCACAGCTTCCACACGGGCCAGACACCGGTGATGAAATACAACCGGCAACTGATGCAGGCCATCATGTGGGACCGCATCAAGATCGCCGACATCGTCGGCGTGGAAGTCATCTCGCTGGACGACGCCCCGCGCGGCTACGGCGAATTCGACGCGGGCGTACCGAAGAAATTCGTCATCGACCCGCACAAACTGTTCAGCGCCGCCTGATCACAACCGCTCCCACACACTCTGCCCGCGAAAACGCAAAGCGTTATACGTGGCGCACCAAGATCCCCTGTGGGAGCGGGGCGGGCGGCGAGCCCTCTGCCCGCGAACAGCTCACCGCGCAGTCCCTGAACGACCGCGCCACTCCCTTCGCGGCCACGGACCGCTCCTACACAAGACATGTCGTGCAACTCCCCGCCATTACACAATTTTCACCCTCAAGGAACATAATGGGACCGAACTGCCGTTTGACGACGGTCCGCTTATCTGTCCCCGAGGTTGCTGCACAATGAACATCACTCGCGCCATGGCCCTGGCTTCCCTGATGGCCGTTGCCACCAGTCCGGCCTTCGCTTTCAACCTGAACGACGCGGTCAACGCCGCTGCCACCCTGCAGAACGGCAAGCAAGGCAACAACGCTGCCGTGGCTGCCGCACCGGAAGCCGCAGGCCTGCTCAACACCTTGGGCTCGACCCTGAACATCACCCCGACCCAGGCCATCGGCGGCACCGGCGCCATGCTGGGCCTGGCCAAGAACCAGCTGAGCACTGCCGACTATGCACAACTGAGCAAGTCCGTGCCCGGCATCGACAAGCTTTCGGGCAACAATGCCCTGGGTGGCTTGAGCGGTCTGAGCGGTCTGCTCGGCAAATCCGACCAGAAGAATATCAGCGCCCTGAACAACGCCCTGGGCGATGTCAAAACCACCAGCGACATGAACAGCGCCTTCAGCGCGCTGGGCATGAACAGCGGCATGGTCGGCCAGTTCGCGCCAGTGATTCTGCAATATTTGGGGCAACAGGGCGTCGGTGGTCCGCTGCTCAAGAGTCTGGGCAGCGTCTGGGGCACCGGGACGGGCAGCTAAGCCTGCGCTGGATCAGCGATTGAGTTCGGCGCGCAAGGCGTCGATGCGCCGATCCTTTTCGGTCCAGAGCTGGTTGACCCAGTTCTGGACGGTCAAGCGGAAGTCCGGATCATTTTCGTAGTCGCCATCGATCAGCTCCGCGTCGATGGCGCGCGACTGGATCTCCACGATCACCCTCGGCACATCACCACACAGCAGGTTCCAGAATCCCGGAATGGCCGTGCCCGGATACACCACCGTCACGTCCAGCAGACGGTCGAGTTGTGGCCCCATGGCCGCCAGCACGAACGCCACGCCACCGGCCTTGGGCTTGAGCAGGTAGTTGAACGGTGACGCCTGTTCATCGCGCTTGGCCGGGCTGAAGCGCGTACCTTCCAGGTAGTTCACCACCGTCACCGGCTGGCGCTTGTACAGCTCGCATGCGGCCCGAGTGATCTCCAGATCCTTGCCCTTGAGTTGCGGATGCCTGGCCAGAAACGCCTTGCTGTAGCGCTTCATGAAGGGGTAATCCAGCGCCCACCAGGCCAGGCCCAGCAGCGGGACCCAGATCAGTTCCTTCTTGAGGAAAAACTTGAAGAACGGTGCCCGCCGGTTCAGCGCTTGAATCAGTGCCGGAATGTCGACCCACGACTGGTGGTTGCTCACGACCAGATAGGACGTGTCCTGGCGCAGGTCCGCCGCGCCCCGTATGTCCCACTGGGTCGGCACGCACAAAGCGAAGATGAGTTTGTCGATCTCGGCCCAGGTTTCAGCGATCCACACCACGGCTGCCGATGCCCAATCACGATAACGCATGGGCAGCACCAGCTTGATCAGGGCGAACACCAGCAGGGGTCCGATGAACACCAGGGTGTTGAGCAACAGCAGCAGGGCAGTCATACAGCCGGTGAGCAGGCGACGCATAGAACGACTCGGGGGGTATTCACGGCCGGCAATCATAAGCACAAGCGAGTGCCGAGCCAATTCCGGCACGCGGTTTCGTCAACAAATGTTTCACTTTTCATTGGGTATGCTGAGCCCATACCGTTTGCAGCACCGATCGCCTTCACCGGCCCTGGCTCAAGGAAAAGCTTCAGTGAAATCCGTTCTCGCATTGCTGTCCGTATTGGCGCTGCCGGTCATGGCCGCCGAACCCACGCTGTATGGTCGCTTTGAATACATCAAACTGCCGGAAATCGGTGGTCAGGTGTTCAAGGCCAAGATGGACACCGGCGCATTGACCGCCTCACTGTCGGCCAAGGACATCCAGACCTTCACCCGCGACGGCGACGATTGGGTACGTTTCCGCCTGGCCACCAAGGACGCCGACAACAAGGTGTACGAGCACAAGATCTCGCGTATCAGCAAGATCAAGAACCGCGCCGAGGAAGACGACGACGGCGAGGGCGCCGAAGTCTCGCAGCGCCCCGTGGTGGACCTGGAACTGTGCCTGGGCGACGTCAAGCGCACCATCGAGGTCAACCTGGTCGACCGCAGCAAGTTCAACTACCCCCTGTTGATCGGAGCCAAAGGCCTGCGCGAGTTCAAGGCCGCGGTCAACCCCGCCCGCCGTTTCGTCGCCGACAAGCCGGACTGCTGATTCTGCGCGTGGCAGGCCGACATGCAGTCGTCCCGATAGGGGTGCCTACAAGGTAAGCAACAATCTCCCGTTTTCCATGCTCAAATGCGGGTATATATTATGATGTATACCCGCATTGGAGATGGACATGTCACAGACAGCAAAAGTCTTCGTTAACGGCCGAAGCCAAGCTGTGCGCTTGCCTGCCGCCTTCCGATTCGATACCGATGAAGTCTTCATACGGCGCGATCCCGAGACCGGCGATGTGATTTTGTCCAGAAAGCCCGACTCATGGGATGAGTTTCTGGCACTTGTCGCTCAAGGCGGCGTTCCAGACGATTTCCTGAGCGCCGACGATCGCACGCAGATGGCTCGCGGAAACCGCGATCCACTCGACGGTATTCCCGAATGAAGCAACTGATGCTGGACACCAATACCGTTAGCCACCTGCTCAAGGGGCATCCGGGTGTCATCAAGAACCTGAGCGCTGTGCCCATGACATCGGTGTGCATCTCCTCCATCACCGAGGCAGAATTGCTTTATGGCCTGGCCAAGCGGCCGTCTGCGCAGCGGTTGGCGGGGATTGTGACCGCGTTCCTGAAAACCATCGATATTCTTCCGTGGGGCAGCCAGGCAGCCCAGGCCTATGGTTCGAGCCGAGCCACGGGCGAGAGTCGTGGGCACTGTCTGGGCGCATTGGACGGCCTTATCGCCGCCCATAGCCTTTCGCTCGGGATGACACTGGTCACCAGTGACAAGGCGTTTCGCTTGGTCGAGGGGCTTGAGGTACAGGACTGGTGCGAGGTTGCGTAAGCACTCCCCCGTGTCAGGCCGACGGCATAGTCGAGCGTAGCGACTCGCGCTGACTCACCTCGGCAAACCAGCCGGCCAACCCCGGATAACGCTGCCGCCACGCTGACTCTGGCATGCGAAAATCCACATACCCCAGCGCACAGGCCACGCCGATTGCCGCGATATCGAACGCTGCGCTCAACTCCGCGACCGCCGTGGCCTCCAGATACGCCAGTCCCCGTTCGATCTTCTCGGCCTGATTATCCAGCCACAATGGCCAGTGCAGCTCAGGCGGCCGCAGGGCCTTCTCGTAGCGAATCAGCACGGCCGCGTCGAGCATCGCATCCGCCAGTGACGCCACCGTCAACCGCCGCCAGCGCGACGCGCCTTCCCGAGGGATCAGCGGGTTGCCCACATGCTGGTGATCCAGATACTCCAGGATCACCCGGCTGTCATGCAGCGTAGTGCCGTCTTCGAGCACCAACGCCGGAATCTTCCCGGCCGGGTTGTCCTGGTTCACTGACGCATCCGGACTGACAGGGCTCAACGCCACCGTCTTCAGAGCGACCCGCTCCAACTGACCGGTCTCATGCAGCAGCACCATGACCTTGCGAGCAAAGGGAGAGGCGGGGTTGTGATAGAGCGTCATGGCGGGCATGAGGTGTTCTCCTTGGATAAGGAGTTACCCTGTATCAGCTTGAAGATGGGGTCAAGCCGTCCCAACTTGATTGTGATCCAACGCTCTCGGACCTTAAGTGCTTTGGCCAGGAATGCAGGCGCGTAGCTCGAGTTATGCATAGGGCTGACGCTCAGCGTTCTGCCATTTCCGCTATGCCGTTGAGCAGACCCGCCTCTCTTCTCAACAGATGCCATGGCCCATCGGCAACGATCCTGCCCTGCTGGATAACCAGAACTCGATCGAAACGCGCCAATGCGTCGATATCGTGAGTGACGCAGATCAACCCTTTTCCTTTGAATGCATCCCTCAAGGTGTCCCACGTTGCCATGGCCAGCTCTTGATCGAGCGAAGCGGTTGGCTCGTCGAAGAGATTGAAGCGTCCAGGCCTGTTGAGCAGCCGAAGCAGGCTGAGTCGCTTGGCCTGTCCGCCGGAGAGATTGGACGCGGTATCGTTGAGATTCAACTGGCTGAGAAGTGCCTCCAATGACAACTTCCGCGCTTGCTCCAGCACTTCAGGTCCAGCGGCATGGCCATACATCACGCCCGATTCCAGATCGCCCGGCAGGAATACCGGACTTTGCGGGCAGTAGCGCAGGGCGCGCAGCTGTGAGGCGCCGCGGATCCGCTGAACGCCGATGGCATTGATACCAAGTGCAGATAAATATCACCGAGTTGAGTCATACACAACGTTTACGCACAGCCCTACGTCCCGAAAAGCTGTAGGATTTTTAACAGCGGAATATCGGGCGAATTAGCTGCAAAGTAGGACGCAATCTTCAGTTGTTCAAAGCAGAGCGGTTTATCCTGTAGGACTCGACAGCGTCGGGTGAGCGGATTTTTTGTGGGAGCGGGCTCTGCCCGCGAAGAGGCCGATGTTCGCAATACACATCATCAGGCCATACGTCGAATGCACGAAGCGGTCGCCTTCGCGAGGTATCCCAATGATAACTGCGCAAGCTGCTCCACCGATTGCATCCTGATCCTGGATTACCTAAGCGCAGATGACCCCACCGGTGCAAGGCCCAGCTCAGCCCCTCCTGACCAACCCCCACCCCCCCAGCACCGCTGGAATCCCCAACCCCACCCACGCCAGGGCATCCCACCAGCCATCTCCCAGCAGGGCTGCGAACAATCCGGCCGCGCCGATCAGTCCGATCGCCAGCGGAATGCCGAACACCGGCCAGAACGTCGACTTCTTCCGTTTCGTCACGCCGCGGCCTCCACGCCAGCGGCCTTGGCGGCGCGGCGGCGGACCCACCACAGGTACACGCCACTGCTCAGCACGATAATGGTCAGCACATCCAGCGCTGCCCACAGAATCTGCATCGGCATGCCGCCGTAGTCGCCGAAGTGCAGCGGCTGCGACAGGCCCATGGCGTCCATGTACCAGGGCCGTTCGACCACTGCCGTGACGTCCAGGGTGGTGGCGTCGATCAGCACCGGCGTCAGCAAATGCGAAGTCAGGTGGGTGCCGCCCTTCATGAATACCGCGTAGTGGTGTTCGCTTGAAAAGCGCGTCCCGGGAAAGGCGATGAAGTCGGGTGTCATGCCCGGCGCGGCGCCGTGGGCGATGTCCAGCAGGCGGGTGGCAGGCGCCCGTTGCGTGAGCGGTGGTGCGTCGCGGTAGGGTTCGATCAGGGCCGTGAGGCTTTCCGCCCGCCAGGCACTGATCAGCAGGTCGGCGCAGGCGCTGATCACGCCCGTCACTCCCACCACCAAGGCCCAGGTCAGGGTGACCACGCCGATCAGGTTGTGCAGGTCGAGCCAGCGGGTACGGGTGGACTTCTGATTGCGCACGGTGCCGAACGAGAGTTTGCGCATGAACGGCGAATACAGCACCACCCCGGAAACGATGGCCAGCACGAACAGCAGGCCCATGAACGCCAGCAACAACTTGCCGGGCAGCCCGGCATACATGTCCACATGCAAACGCAGCATGACCATCATGAAGCCGCCGTTGGCCGAAGGCATTTCCATGGCCTCGCCGGTGCGGTTGTCGAGCATGAAGGTGTGGGACAGGTTGGGCTCGGTGTCGGCTGTGGCGGCGGTGATGGCGAACACGCCATGAGGGTCGTCTTCGTCCCAGCCGAAATACTGCACCACCTCGCCCGGACGGTGGGCCTGAGCGGCCTGAACCAGTTGCTGCAGGTCCAGCTGCGGCGTGTTGGCCGGCATGTCGCGGAACTGTGGCTCGTCGCCCAGCAGGTGTTCGATCTCGTGATGGAACACCAGGGGCAAGCCGGTGATAGCCAGCATCAACAGGAACAGGGTGCAGATCAGGCTGGTCCAGGTGTGGATGAAGGACCAGCGGCGGATGGTGGTGCTTTTCATTTCAGGGCCTGCAAAAAGAACCCAGCCGTCCGCGCAGGGCTGGCTGGGTCATGGAGCATCAGGTGTCAGGGCGTTACGACCTGTAGTCGCACCAGTATACGTACAGGCAGCGGGAAAAAGGCCAGTGGCCAGCGCAATCGAGGCGTGTCGGCAGCGTTCATGTGCATACGCAGTTTCGCGCCGGTCAGAACGCCTGAGTCTGCTGGCGCCGCCGCCACTGAGCCACTTTCTCGGCCAAGGCGCTGGGGCTGTCCAGGCCCTGGCGGCGGGCACGGCTGAACAGCAGCATGGCCAACTCCGCCGTGACCAGCGCATCGGCACTGGCATGATGGCGCTCACCGACCTGCAGGCCGAACTGCGCGGTCCAGTCATCCAACCCGGCTTCGCGCAGGGCCGCATCCGGGCACAGCATCGGCGCCAGGGCGGCGACGTCCAGGAACGGGTGCTGCAAGCGGTAGCCCAGACTTTGCTTGAGCGCGCGCGTGAGCATGTGCTCATCGAAGGGCGCGTGAAAGGCCAGCAGCGGGCTGTCACCTATGAAGGCCATGAAGTCCAGCAAGGCCTCGGCCGGGTCGTCCCCGGCGGCAATCGCGTCGGGGCCCAGGCCATGGATCAAGACACTGGCACCCAGACGCGGTTGCTCGCGCAGCAACGTGCGTTCGAACTGCCGGGAGAAATCCACCGCGCCATCTTCGATGACCACCGCGCCGATCGACAGCACCTGATCCTTGTTCAGGTTCAAGCCGCTGGTTTCCAGGTCCAGCACCACCCAGCGCTGCTCGCGCAGGCTGCAGGTTTGCCAGGGCTGAGCCGTGGGCAGTGCTGCCACACGTTGCTGCAAAGTGGCGTCCAGCACGCAGGCAGGCTTGGCCCGTAGCCAGTCGAACAGGCTCACAGCTGGTACCTCAGGCTCAGACTGGCCTGCAGACGCTGGGCCTGGCGCAGCGATTCACGCAGGATGCGCCGGTCCAGGTGGTTGAGCTCGGCCGGGTCGACGCGATTGGAATAGGGCAGGTGCTGCCGGGCCTGGGCTTGATGCTGCTGCATGCGCGTCTGCTGGATGAAATGGTAGGCCTCTTCATAGGCGGCACCGTCCTGTGCGTCGATGACTTCTTTCGCGACCAACTGGCGCAGGCGCTCCAGGGTGTTCCCGGTGTCGATGCCGTTGGCCAGGGCCAGCAGGCGCGCGCCGTCGACGAAGGGCGTCAGGCCTTGCACCTTGAGGTCCAGGGTGGGCGCCTTGTCGCTGCCCTGGCGGGTCAGTACGAAGTCGCGAAAGCGCCCGACCGGAGGCCGCTGGCGCAAGGCGTTCTGCGCCAGCATGCGCTGGAACAGGCTGTTGTCCGCGACCTGTTCCAGCACGCTGCGGCGCAGTTGTGCACAGGCCGAGTCATCGCCCCATACCGTGCGCAGGTCGAAATAGATGCTCGAATTGAGCAGGTTTTCCGGGCTCGCCTCGCGGATGAAACCGGCGAAGCGCCGCGCCCATTCCAGGCGCGACAGACACAGCTCGGGATTGCTCGCCATGACGTTGCCCGTGCACAGACTGAAGCCGCACTGCGCCAGCGCCAGGTTGATCTGATGCGCCAGCGGCAGCAGCTTGCCGCGGATCTCGGCAGCGTGGGCAGCGTCACGGGCTTCGAAGACGATACCGTTGTCCTGATCGGTATGCAGGGTCTGCTCGCGGCGGCCTTCACTGCCGAAACACAGCCAACTGAAGGGCACACCCGGATCACCGCGTTCCTGCAGCACCAGTTCGATCACCCGGCAGACAGTGTGATCGTTGAGCAAGGTGATCAGCTGGGTAATCTGCGTCGACGAGGCGCCATGGGCCAGCATGCGCTCGACCAGAGCGCTGATTTCCCCGCGCAGAGCGACCAGCTGTTCCAGCCGCGAAGCATGGCGGATGGTCCGAGCCAGGTGCACCAGATCCACCCGCTGCAGGGAAAACAGATCGCGCTCGGACACTACGCCGCACAGGCGCCGGTCCTTGACCAGGCAGACGTGGGCAATGTGCCGTTCGGTCATGGCCACGGCGGCATCGAAGGCACTGGCTTCCGGGCTGAGGTGGAAGGGCCGGGGAATCATGTACCGCTCGATGGCTGCGCCGAAATCGGTGGCTGCATCGGCCACGGCCTGACGCAGATCGCGCAGGGTGAAGATGCCTTGGGGGGCTTTCAGGTCGTCGACGATGACGATGCTGCCCACTTGCTGTTCGTGCATCAGGCGTACGGCATCGCGCAGCGGCAGCGAAGCGGCGCAGGTTACGGGATGACGCATGGCGAGGTCGCCCAGCCGGGTGTTCAGCGAGTACTGCGTACCCAGGGTTTCGACGGCCTGGCGCTGCACCTGCTGGTTGACCTGGTCGAGCAGGCTGCTCACCCCGCGCAGGGCGAAATCACGGAACACCGTGGACAGCGCGAACAGCTTGATGAAGGCCGGTTTGTTCAATTGCAGACAGAAGGTGTCCTCTGCCGCCAGATGCTCGGTGCGCGTGGCGCGCTCGCCCAGCAGCGCAGCGAGCGGGAAGCACTCGCCCGCGGTGATCTCGAACGTGGTTTCGGTCCCGCGACGTGCACTGTGCGGCCGTTCGCCCACCACCTGACCCTGCTTGACGATGTAGAAGTGCTCGACAGCGCCGTCGGCCGGTTTGATGATGCTTTCACCGCTGGCATAGAAGCGCAGTTGGCACTGTTCGACCAGATAGGCCAGATGGGCGTTTTCCATCTGGTTGAACGGTGGGAAGCGTTGCAGGAACTGCACGGTGCCGTGAATGTTCTGCAGCACTGCGGTCTTGCCCGCCTGGGTGAAGGCGTCGGTTTTGCTCATGGCCGTTACCGCCCGATAAGTCGAATCGGAAATTGTCGTTATTGAGAATTTGGCTTTATTGTTTGGCCATGGTCGACTGCATGAGCGAACGTGCCCATTGGACGTAAGTCTAAAAGGTGGAACGGCAGTCAAAAGGCCGATGGATAGGTAATGGATGACGGGAAACGTATGTCCGATCACGAATCATTGTTGAGTGATGCCGAGCGTGAAGCGCTCAGCGAGTTGGGCCAGGTTCAGGATACACCGCCCCAGCTGGCGCTGGTGGTCGATGACGATCGCGACACGCGGGACGTGCTCGCGCAGATTCTGCAGGCGCACGGCATCCCCTGTGTGCAGGCCGAAAGCGCCATGGGCGCGATGGGCCAACTGCGCGCCAACCTTCGCATCGGGTTGCTGATCACCGACCTGCGCATGGGCCCCGAGTCGGGCCTGGATCTCATTCGTGAAGTGCGTGAGTCGGAGCGCGCGGCCTTGCCGATCATCATCATTTCCGGCGATGCCAGCGTGAAGGATGCGATCGCGGCAATGCACTTCAGCGTGGTGGATTTCCTGCTCAAACCGATCGACATGAACACGTTGGTCAAACTGGCGCGTGAAGAACTGGGACTGGATGGGGCGCCTCGAGGTTATCCACGTTTATCCTGAGCGTGGCTGTGGATAACCTGTGTCGATAGCCCTGGAGCCCACAGCCTGCAACGGTTTGCGAACCTTGATCAAAAAACGGACAGTTGTGCCGGGCTTGTGCACAATCCAGGTGGATCAGCCTGTGGATAACCTAGGCGTAACTCGCTGCAGGTCTTGTATGGCCTGGCCTGCAGCCATGTGAGTGTTTTTTGATCAGCTGCGCTGGCGCCGATTCCACCAGATATCCACACTGTAGATAAGCAACCCCGCCCAGATGAAGATGAACGTCACCAGCGTTGCCGGCGCCAGGTGTTCGCCAAACACTTGAACGGCCAGCAGCAGCACCAGGGTGGGCGCGATGTATTGCAGGAAACCCAGTGTGGTGTAGGGCAGGTGGCGCGCGGCTGCGTTGAAGCACAGCAGCGGCACCAGGGTGATCGGGCCCGCGGCCATCAACCAGAGGGCCTCGCTGGTGGTCCAGAACGCCGGCTGGACGCTGGCGGCATCGCCATGCCAGAGCAGCCAGCCCGCAGCCAGCGGCACCAGCAGCCAGGTTTCGATGACCAGCCCCGGTAACGCTGCCACCGGCGCGCGCTTGCGAATCAGGCCGTAGAAACCGAAGGTCAGGGCCAGCGCCAGGGACACCCACGGCAGACTGCCCACTTGCCACACCTGCTGCGCCACGCCGATTGCCGCCAGCGCCACCGCGACCCACTGCAGCGGACGCAGCCGCTCACGCAGGATCAGCAACCCGAGCACGACGTTGAGCAGTGGATTGATGTAGTAGCCCAGGCTGGCCTCGAGCACTCGGTCGTGGGTCACTGCCCAGACATAGACCAGCCAGTTGGCGGCGATCAGGCAACCGCTGCCGACCAGTATCGCCAGGCGCATGGGGTTGTCGCGCAGTTCGCGCAGCCAGCCGGGATGCTTCCACACCAGCAGCAGCAACGAGCCGAGCAGCGCCGACCAGAGTACCCGCTGGGCAATGATCTCCACGGCCGGGTAGTGCGAGAGGGTCTTGAAGTAGAGGGGGATGAACCCCCAGCAGATGTAGGCGCTCAGGCCCAGGATGTATCCCCGGCGGGGATTGGCGACTTGCATGGAGCTCCCTGCTTGCATGGTTTTGTTATTGAGCGGTGGTCGGCAACTTTACACATCGGGCCGTGAGACACAACGCCTCGCGTGTGTGCTCAAAACAGTTTCAGTGGCTCTTCGTTGAGCGCCGCCAGTTGTTCGCGCAACGCCAGCACCTGGTCGCCCCAGTACCGCTCGCTGCCGAACCAGGGGAAGCTGCGCGGGAAGGCCGGGTCTTCCCAGCGGCGTGCCAGCCAGGCGCTGTAGTGCATCAGGCGCAGCGCGCGCAGCGGTTCGATCAGTGCCAGTTCACGGGGGTTGAAGTCGTGGAACTCGCTGTAGCCGTCCATGAGTTCGGACAGCTGCCCCAGGCATTCCTGGCGATCGCCGGCGAGCATCATCCACAGGTCCTGGACCGCCGGGCCCATACGGCAATCGTCGAGGTCGACGATGTGGAACACGTCGTCGCGGCACATCATGTTGCCGGGGTGGCAGTCACCGTGCATGCGGATGTTCTGGTGTGGCGTGGCCTTGTAGACCTCTTCCACGCGCTTGAACAGGTCGCGGGCCACCGACTCGTAGGCGGGCAGCAGGCTGCGCGGAACATGGTTGCCTTCGAGCAGGGTCTGCAACGAATCGTGGCCGAAGTTCTGCACGCCCAACGCTTCGCGGTGCTCGAACGGGCGCGTGGCACCCACGGCGTGCAGACGACCGAGCAACTGGCCCAGACGATAGAGCTGGTCGAGGTTCCCCGGCTCCGGCGCGCGACCGCCGCGACGAGGAAACAGAGTAAAGCGAAAGCCGGCGTGCTCGAACAGCGTCTGGCCCTCGTGCACCATCGGCGCAACCACCGGCACTTCACAGTCGGCCAGCTCGGCGGTGAAGGCGTGTTCTTCGAGGATGGCCGCATTGGTCCAGCGATCGGGACGGTAGAACTTGGCAATCAGCGGTTGGCCATCTTCGATGCCCACCTGGTAGACGCGGTTCTCGTAGCTGTTGAGCGCCAGCACCCGTGCATCGCTGAGAAAGCCGATGCTTTCCACGGCGTCGAGCACCAGGTCTGGGGTCAGTGTTTCAAAAGGGTGGGCCATGCGAACTCCTGCGCGCGGCAGGCTGCCGCGTCCGGCTCGCCATGGTAGCGCAGACGCGACAGTAGCGGTGGGCATGTTACGCGCCGATCACCCCACCGTCTTCGCGGCTGATGGCGATCACCGAAGAACGTGGCTTGCCGTTGGGCAGGTGTTCGGGGAAGGTCGAACCACCGTTTTCACCTGGATGCTGGATGCCGATGAACAGGGTGCGTTGATCGGGGGCGAAGCTCACGCCGGTGACTTCGCAGCCCACCGGGCCGACCATGAAGCGGCGAATCTCGCCGCTGGCCGGGTCCGCGCAGAGCATCTGGTTGTTGCCCATGCCGGCGAAGTCACCGGCATTGCTGGTGTCGCCATCGGTCTGCACCCAGAGCCGGCCGGCATCGTCGAAGGCCAGGCCATCGGGGCTGTTGAACATGTTCTGCGGGTTGATGTTGGACGAACCACCCTTGGCCTGGCCAGGATGCACACTGGGGTTGCCGGCCACCAGGAACAGGTCCCACTCAAAATCCATGGCACCGTGCTCGTCGCCGCTTTCGCGCCAGCGCAGGATCTGCCCGTAGACGTTCTTCTCGCGCGGGTTGGGGCCGCCGACCGGCTGGCCGTCGTCGCCGCGTTTGATGTTGTTGGTCAGGGTGCAATAGACCTGGCCATCCTTGGGGCTGACCACGATCCACTCGGGGCGGTCCATGCGTGTGGCCTGCATGGCACTGGCGGCGAGCCGTGCGTGAATCAACACTTCGGCCTGGCTGGCGAAGCCCTTGCTGGCGTCCAGACCGTTCTTGCCATGGGTCAGCTCCACCCATTGGCCATGCCCCTTGGGACGATCCGGGTTGCCGTCGCCATTGTCGAAACGGGCGACGTACAACGTGCCGTGGTCGAGCAGGTCACGGTTGGCCTTGGGGTTGTGGTGGTCGATGCGGTCGCGGCTGATGAACTTGTAGATAAACTCGCCACGCTCGTCATCGCCCATGTACACCACCGCGCGACCATCGCGCGTTTCGGCCAGGGCCGCGTTCTCGTGCTTGAAGCGACCCAGCGCGGTGCGCTTGACCGGCATGGCGGTCGGGTCGAACGGGTCCACTTCCACGACCCAGCCGAAGCGGTTGAGTTCGTTGGGATTGCGCGCCATGTCGAAGCGCGGGTCGTGGGGGTGCCAGTTGATTTCCTTGCTCGCCGCGACCACCCCGTAGCGTTTCTGCGCGGGAGTGAACGCCAGGGTAGCGTCGGTGCTGCCGAAGCAGTCGGTGAAGTTTTCTTCGCACGTCAGGTAGGTGCCCCAGGGGGTCTTGCCGTTGGCGCAGTTCTGGAAGGTGCCATGCACCAGTTGCCCGGTGCTGTCGGCCGCAGTCTTGAGCAGGGCATCACCGGCCGCCGGGCCGCTGACGCGGATTGGCGTGTTGCCGTGAACGCGGCGGTTGTATTGCGAGCCCTGGACGAAATGCCAGTGGCCGCCCTTGCGCTGGATCTCGATCACCGACAGGCCTTCGCAGGCCAGGGCCTTGCGTACTTCTTCAGCCGACTGCGGGCTGCCGCCGTGGGCATAGAGGTAGCGGTAGTTGGTGTATTCGTTGTTGATTGCCATCAACGCGCGATTGGCGTCGTTGGGGAAGGGGAACAGACTCATGCCGTCGTTGTTGTCACCGAACTGCACTTCCTGGGCCTCGGCGCTGCCGTTGCCGCTGGGATCGAAGGCCGGGCCACCCGCCTGCAGTGGCTGCCCCCAGCTGATCAGCACGCTGGCCTGATAGCCGGGCGGCAGGCTGATGGTATCGCTGGTGGCCGCGGCAATACCGGTAAAGCCCAGCAATGCGCTGTTGCCGGCGCTGACCGCGTTGGCCATGGCCGTGCGGGTCAGCAGGTTGCCGCCCAGGAACATCGCGGCACCGCACAGGGCGCCAGCGCCGATGAAGCGGCGACGGCTCAGGCCGGTGATCTTTTCCAGGTCGGTGGCTTGGTGTTCTTCTAACAGGCTCATGGTGATCTCCCTTCAGGTCAGCGAGTACCTTAAGGAGGGATTGTGACGAACAGATTGCAGGCCGTGGCTTAATCCTCGCACAGGCTCACTGCGCCACGTGGCCGACATCCAGCGCCTTGGGCAGCAGCTTGTTCTGGTAGAACAGGTCGGCAGTCGCCTGCTGGGTCTGGATCACAGCGTTATCCACAGGCCGCACGGGGGAGGGTGGGCGGTTGTCCACATAACGCTCGACTACTGACTCCGGCAGCCCCATGGACTGGGCCAGCACTGCGATGCTCTGTGCATGCTCGGTGCGGGTCAGTGCCTCCGCGCTGCTGAGTTGGTCCAGCAGGTTGTGGATAAACTCGCCGTTGGCCTGGACATAGGCACGCCGTGCGGTGTAGATCGGCCCGCCCAGACCCAGGCCGCTGCCATCGGCCAACAGCCGCGCATGACCCTGGCTCAGGGCCAGCGACGAGTAGGGTTCCCAGATTGCCCAAGCGTCGACACTGCCTTGTTCGAAGGCCGCCCGAGCGTCGGCCGGGCTCAGGTACACCGGCTGAATGTCCCGATAGCTCAGGCCAGCCTTGTTCAGCGCCCGCAGGATCAGGTTGTGCGAACTGGAGCCTTTCTGAAAGGCGACCTTCTTGCCTTTGAGGTCGGCGACCTGAGCGAACGTACTGGTGTCCTTGACCAGCAAGGTCTCGGCCTGGGGCTTGGCCGGCTCGGCACCGATGTACACAAGGTCCGCGCCCGCTGCCTGCGCGAACAGCGGCGGGATATCGCCCGTTGCCGCCACATCCAGACTGCCGATGTTCAAGGCCTCGAGCATCTGCGGGCCTGCGGGAAATTCGATCCACTGGACCTGGGTCTGCCCGAAGCGTTTTTCCAGCAGGCCATGCTGCTTGGCCAGGACCAGGGCAATCGAGCCCTTCTGATAGCCGATGCGCAGCGCCGCCGGATCGGCCAGAGCGGCGCCGGCCAGGCCCAGCAAGGCCAGCACGGCGCCCACGCGAGCGAGTGTCTTCATGTGATCGATCCCTTATTGCGCAGTCGAGGGTTTTTCCCAGAGGTTGATGCCGCCTTCCACCGCATGGCGGTCGATCTCGGCCAGTTCCTCGGCGCTGAAGCTGAGGTTGTCCAGTGCGCCGACGTTTTCGATGATCTGCTCGGGGCGGCTGGCGCCGATCAGGGCGCTGGTCACGCGGCTGTCGCGCAGGGTCCAGGCCAGGGCCAATTGCGCCAGGCTCTGGCCGCGGCGGCGGGCAATTTCGTTGAGCGCGCGAACGTGGGTCAGGTTGGCCTCGCTCAAATGCCCAGGGAGCAACGAGCCGCCGCCGGGACGGTTGACCCGCGCATCGGCCGGCACGCCTTGCAGGTACTTGTCGGTGAGCAGCCCTTGCGCCAGCGGCGTGAAGGCAATGACACCGGCCCCCAGTTCGTCGGTGACCTGCAGCAGGTCGTTCTCCACCCAGCGGTTGAGCAGGTTGTAGGCAGGCTGGTGGATCAGCAGCGGCACCTTCCACTCCTTGAGCAGGGCGGCGATCTCACGGGTCTTGACCCCAGAGTACGAGGAAATGCCGATGTACAGCGCCTTGCCCTGCTGCACCGCCGTGGCCAGGGCGCTGGCGGTTTCTTCCAGCGGCGTGTCGGGGTCGAAGCGGTGCGAGTAGAAGATATCCACATAGTCCAGGCCCAGCCGTTGCAGGCTCTGGTCCAGGCTGGCCAGGATGTACTTGCGCGAGCCGCCGCCCTGGCCGTACGGGCCGGGCCACATGTCCCAACCGGCTTTGCTGGAGATGATCAGCTCGTCACGGTAGTGCTTGAAGTCCTCGCGCAGCAGACGGCCGAAATTGATCTCGGCACTGCCATAGGGCGGGCCGTAGTTATTGGCCAGGTCGAAGTGGTTCATGCCCAGATCGAAGGCGGTGCGCAACAGGCTGCGCTGGGTGTCGATCGGGGTGCTGTCGCCAAAGTTGTGCCACAACCCCAGGGACAGTGCTGGCAACACCAGGCCACTGCGGCCGACACGGCGGTAGGGCAGGCGCTGGTAGCGATGTTCGGCAGCGATGTAGGTCATGGAAAGCCTCGTTTCAAGGTATGTCGAAGGGCGCCCGATCAGCGCCCGTTGATTTCGGGCAGGCCCAGATGCTCACGCAACGTGGTGCCTGTGTAGTGGGTGCGGAACAGGCCGCGGCGTTGCAGTTCGGGCACCACCTGGCGTGCGAAGTCCTCGAGCCCGCCGGGCAGATGCGGCACCAACACGTTGAAACCATCGGCGGCGCCGTTCTGGAACCATAGCTGCAATTGGTCGGCGATCTGCGCGGGGGTGCCGATCAGGTTGAAATGCCCACGCCCCCCGGCGATTCGGCGACCCAGTTGCGCCAGGTTGAGATGCTCGCGCTCGGCCAGTTCGCTGAGCAGTTGCTGACGGCTGCGCTGGCCGCTGTCGGTCAGGGGCAGCTCGGGCAGCGGTCCGTCCAGCGGGTAGCCGGACAAGTCGAAGTTGCCCAGCATGCGGCCCAGCAGCGCAACCCCGACCTCGGGTTGCACCAGGTCCTGGAATGCTTCGAACTTGGCCTGCGCCAGGGCCTGGGTTTCGCCGACCACGACGAACACCCCAGGCATGATCTTCAGCTCATCGGCGGCACGACCAAACGTGGCCGCGCGGTTCTTGAGGTCGGCGTAGAACGCTTGCGCGGCGGCCAATGAAGGCTGCGCGGTGAAGATCACATCGGCGGTCCGTGCCGCCAGCGCGCGGCCGGCTTCGGACGAACCGGCCTGCACCACCACTGGTCGCCCTTGCGGTGAGCGGGCGACGTTGAGGGGGCCCTTGACCTTGAAGTGCTCGCCGACATGGTTCAGCTCGCGGCGCCCGGCCGGGTCGTAGTATTGGCCGCTGGCCTTGTCGCGCACGAAGGCATCGGCGCTCCAGCTGTCCCAGAGCCCAGTGACCACCTGATGAAACTCTTGCGCCCGGCTGTAGCGCTCGGCGTGGCCGATGTGTTCGTCGCGGCCGAAGTTGCCGGCCTCGGCCGCGGCGTCCGAGGTCACCAGGTTCCAGCCGGCGCGGCCACCGGACAGATGATCCAGCGAGGCGAACTTGCGTGCCACATGATAGGGCTCGTTGTAGCTGGTAGTGACCGTGCTGATCAGGCCGATGCGTTCGGTGACCACGCTCAGTGCCGAAAGCAGGGTTAACGGTTCGAAATGGTCGGAGCGGGCCATCTGGCTGGCGCTGTCGCCGGTGGCTGCTGCCACGCTGTCGGCCAGGAACAGGGTGTCGAAGCAGGCCGCCTCGGCCACCTGCGCCAGGTGCCGATAATGCTGGAAATCGAGCCCGGCATCGGCCGGCACCTGGGGATGGCGCCAGGCAGCCACGTGGTGCCCGGTGGCCATCAGAAACGCACCCAGTTTCATCTGTCTGGCGCTCATGTCAGAAATCCTTGCGCAGTTGCACGCCGAAGTAGCGCTCGTCATCACGGGGCACGGCGCGGTAGATATAGCCGCTGCCACTGGCCAGCATCGGCGAGTAGGACTTGTCGGCCAGGTTCTTGCCCAGCAGCGCGACACGCCAGCCATTGGTGTAGTCGGCCAAGGCGATGCTGGCATTCCAGATGCCATAGGCACCTTGCTTGGTGTCCGGGTTCTGGCTGATGTCGTACTGCACTTCGCTCTGCCAGCTGTAATCGGTCCCCAGCTCCACATCCAGGCCATTGGCCAATGGAATGCTGTAGTCGGCGCGCACGTAGCTCTTCCAGTCGGGGCTGTAGGGCAGGGTCTTGCCGTCGACGTTGCAGGAAGCAGCCGCGCCGGCCGGGCAACTGAACTGATCGATGCGCGCACGGGTGTAGGCCAGTGCGCCGGACAGCTTGAGGTTCTGTGTGGCCTGCAGGGCGTAGTCCAGCTCGACGCCCTCGGTGCTGACGCTGCCGGCGTTGATCAGTCGCGTCACCACCTGGTTGGCCACGGTGTCGAAGAAGTTCGCCTGGTAGTTGTCGTACTCGCTGTGAAAGACCGCCACGTTGGTGGTCAGGCGGTTGTCCCAGGCGCTGGCCTTGATCCCCGCTTCCCATGTGTTGGAAGTTTCCGGCTTGAGCGCGTCGGTGTCGCGCGGCTGCATGTTGAAGAACACGTTGTAGGCGGGGCCTTTGTACCCGCGTGAATAGGTGACATAGGCCATGACGTCTTCACTGAGGTCGTACTGCACGCCCAGTCGTCCGGACCAGCCATCCTCATCCACCGAGCCTGAACTGCGGGTGCCCGGCTGGATGCCGCTGACGGTGGTGGCCGAGGTCGACACGCGACGGTGATCGTATTCCAGGTCGTCGTGGGTCCAGCGCAGGCCGGCGATGCCGCGCAGCCGCGAGGTGAAGTTGAGGGTGGTCTCACCGAAGGCCGAGTAGCTGTCGCTGGTGGTGGTGTAGTCGGCCACGCCGCGCTGGCTGCCGGTCGGTGTCACCAAGGTGCGGCGGTAGGTTTCGTCATCCTTGCCGTGCATGTAGAACAGCCCGCCGACGTACTCCACGAACTCACCCTTGGGCGAGGCCAGGCGGACTTCCTGTGAGTACTGGTCGTAGCTCAGATCGCCCTTGTCTTCCGTGCCGGGGAAAGCGCTGGTGATGGTCGCCAGGCGGTCGCCGTCCTGCCATTGGGTGTTGTCCCAGCCGCGCCAGGCGGTGATCGAGGTCAGGGTGTAGTCGCCCAGGTTCCAGTCCAACTGGGCCGACAGACCCTTGTTGATGTCCTCGACATGGCTGCGGTAGTCGCTGGCGATATCACGGCTGTGGCCGCTGGCCGACACCGGCGCCAGGGCGCCCGCGAACGCGGGAGTGAGTGCCTTGCTGACGACGCCATTGGGTGCGTCGTCGTGACTCTGCATGTAGTCGGCGGCCAAGGTAAGCGTGAGGTCGTCATTGGGGGTGAACTCGAGCTTCCCACGCACACCCTTGCGGTTGTAGCCGTTGACTTCGTGACCATTGGCGCGGTTGTCGACGTTGCCGTCGTAGCCGCCGAACAGCGTGGTCAGCGAGCCCTTGAGGGTGTCGGGGATCAGGCTGCCACCGATGCCGAAGCGGGTGCGGCTTTCGTTGCCGCTGTAGTACGACTGGTCGATGTAGCCGTGGGTCTCTTGGGTGGGCGCCTTGGTCACGATGTTCAACACGCCGGCCGAGGCGTTCTTGCCGAACAGCGTGCCTTGGGGGCCGCGCAGCACTTCGATGCGTTCCAGATCCAACAGGTCCAGGGTGGCCTGGCCGGGGCGCCCGTACACCACGCCATCGATGACCGTGGCCACGGTGGGCTCCACGCCGGGTGAGGTGGAAATGGTGCCCACGCCACGGATGAACAGCGAGGTGTCCTTGTTCGAGGCGCCGGTGCGGAAATTCAGGCTGGGCACCTGTTGCACGATGCTCGCAACGCCGTTGCGGTTGTCCCGTTCCAGTTGCTCGCCGTCGACCACCGACACCGCCACGGGCACTTTCTGCAGCGACTCGGCACGCCGCGTGGCGGTGACCGTGACGGCCTGCAGGCTGACCGACTCTTCATCGCCCTGGGCGGCAAAGGCGGGCATTGCGCCCAAGGCGATGGCCGCAGCGACGGCTTGGGACAATACGGAAGTCTTGATCGCGAAAGATTGACGCTGTGGCATGGCGGGTCGCTCGAACAGGGGCTGGACATTGTTTTGATTGGCGCAGCATTCGCTCGAGCGAGTAGCAGACAGGTTAGTTGGTTAGCGCTAACATGGCGAATAGTGGCGATGAACGCTTATACGGTCAAATACCGTGATCTCTACTGTTTATGGTTTTTAGTTATTAGAGGCGGGCAGATGACCGATCCCAAGCACCAGCGCAAGCGCCGTGGTGCTGGCCGCGTGACACTGGCCAGCGTGGCCACCTACGCGGGGGTCTCTGCCATGACCGTGTCGCGGTATTTCAATCGACCGGACCTGGTATCGGACGAGCATCGGCAGCGCATCGCCCAGGCGGTGACGGAGCTGGGTTATGTTCCCAATCTGGTTGCCGGAGGGCTGGCGTCGGCGCGGGGCAAGATCGTCGGCATGGTCATCCCGAACATTTCCGGGCCGATCTTCGCCCATACCATTCAAGGCTTCAGCGATACCTTGAGCAGGCATGGCTACCAAGTCCTGCTGGCGTCCAGCTATTTCAGCGCCGAGCAGGAGGAGAACGCTGTGCGTGCCTTCCTTGGCTGGTCGCCTGCGGCCCTGGTGCTGACCAGCCACTTCCACAGCGTCGGCACCGAGAAGATGCTGGCCCAAGCGCAGATACCGTTGGTGGAAACCTGGGACTATCAACCCGAACGCGCGCCGATGCAGATCGGCTTCTCGCATGCTCAGGTGGGCGTCACTTCGGTGCGCTATCTGTACGGCGAAGGCTACCGGCGCATCGCCTTCGTCCAGAACAGCGCAGCGGGCGACTTGAGTGCTCTCGAGCGTCGAGACGGCTATGCCGCGACGCTGGCCGAGCTGGGCCTGGAACCCCAGGTGTTCGCTCCCGATCCCTCCCTGGCGCCTTTCGAAGCCGGCAAACAGGCCCTGCATGCCCTGATGGCGAGCGCGCAACCACCGGATGCGATCATCTTCGCCAACGACAACCTGGCCGCCGGCGGCTTGCTGGCGGCCCAGCGCGCCGGGCTGCGCATTCCACAGGATTGCGCGGTGATGGGCTTCGGCGACTACCCCTTCGCCGAAATGCTCCTGCCCAGCCTGACCACCATCAGGCCGCCTGCGCTGCAGATTGGCGTGCTGGCAGCGACTCGTGTCCTGCAAAGCCTGGGCATCATCGAGGGCGAGCCGCCGCATCTGGAGCTGCTCGACTGCGAACTGGTGGCGCGGGAGAGCAGTTGATACGCAAAGCGGCCTTCGACTTCGCACCTGCGTTTGAAAATGACACACAAGAATGCATTAGCTAACACGTCGGGCTAGGCTAGACTTGACATGCATCGCATGGTTTTGCCTTGCACAGATCGTTTGTCCTGCCAAGGGAGTCGCCACCAATGGCCATCCACAACATTCACGACGCCAAGAGCAATCTGTCGCGCTTGCTCGAACAAGCCGCAGCCGGTGAAGTGGTGGTCATCGCCAAGGCCGGCAAGCCCATTGCCAAGCTGGTGGCCTATGATGCGCCAGAGCCGCGCGAAGCAAAGCGTATCGGTTTCATGCTTGATCTTGTGGTTCCGGAAGACTTTGATGAACTCGACAATGAGGTCACCAATCTCTTCGAGGGCAAGGTGTGAAGTTACTGCTCGACACGCATATCCTGATCTGGGTCGCCAAGGACAGCCCAATGCTTTCCTCAATGGCTCGATCCTTGATCGCCAATCTGGATCACGAGGTTTACTTCAGCGCGGCAAGCCTATGGGAAGTGGCTATCAAAAACGGCCTCAGCCGCAGCGGCATAGTGATCGATACGGTGGGTCTGCGCCGTCAGCTATTGCTCAATGGCTACCACGAACTGCCGATCACGGCAGCCCATGGCATGGCCGTTGAAAAGCTGCCACCCATTCACCGCGATCCATTCGACCGCCTGCTGTTTGCCCAAGCCACTCTGGAAAGCATGCAGCTACTGACGGCCGACGCACTGTTGAGTCAATACGGCGCACCCGCGTTGCAGGTTTGAGCCTTGCTACCCAAGAAGCTCGATATGCAGATATTCGGCCACGCTCTGTGCGCTGGCGTTCTTCAGGTAGGGCACGCGACCCAGGCAAGGGGCCGGCAGGCGTTCGGCCAGGGTGGCGAGGTTGTCTTCCAGGCGTGAGGTTTTCGGTTCGATGATGTTGGCCACCCAGCCGGCCAGTTGCAGGCCGTCGCGGGCGATGGCTTCCGCGCTCAGCAGCGCATGGCTGATAGCGCCAAGGCGCACGCCCACCACCAGAATCACCGGCAGCTTCAAGGCAATGGCCAGGTCCGACAGATTGGCTTGGTCGGACAGCGGCACGCGCCAGCCACCAGCGCCTTCGATCAGGGTGAAGTCGGCCTGCCGGGCCAGCACCTCACGCATGGGGGCCAACAGCGAGCCGACGGTGAGGGCCACGCCGGCCTCGCGGGCGGCGATGTGGGGGGCGATTGCAGGTTCGAAGGCGACCGGATTGATCTGCGCGTACTCAAGCTTGAGCGAGCTTTGGGCCATCAAGGCCAACGCATCGCTGTTGCGCAGGCCCTTGGGGGTCACCTCGCAACCCGAGGCAACCGGCTTTGCGCCCAGGGTGCTCAGGCCCTTGAGGCTGGCAGCGTGCAGCAGGCCGGCGGCCACGGTGGTCTTGCCGATGTCCGTGTCCGTACCGGCGATGAAATAGGCGCTCATCAGGATTGTCCTTGCTCGGCGGGTTTGCGCAGCACAGCGTAGACCACCTGGTAGGTGGCTGGCAGCCCCTGGGGTACACGAAAGGCTTCATAGGCCTGCAACAGACCGAGCATGCGCGCGCGGCCGGTCAGGCCGTCGGGGCGACCGGGGTTGAGGTTGTGCGCACCCAGCGCCTTGAGTTCATGGGTCAGGCCACGCACGTCGGCGTAGTGCAGCACATGGGATACGTTATCCAGGCCCAGCACCTCCAGGCCGCTGTCAGCGCACAGGCGTTGGTAGTCGGCGAATTCACGGAAGCGGTTGACGTGCACTCGGCCATCCACCGCTCGCCAGCTTTGCCGCAGCTCGTGCAATGTGCCCGCGCACAGGCTGGCAAAGGCCAGCACGCCGCCGGGTTGCAAGGTTCTGCGAGCCTCGGCGAGCACGGCGGCGAAGTCACTGCACCATTGCACCGCCAGGCTGGAATAGATCAGACCACAGCTGCCGTCGCGCAACGGCAGCTGCTCGGCATCGCCAGCCACATGCCAGGTAGCACCACCCTGTACCCGCGCGTGGCTGAGCATGCCTTCGGCAATGTCCAGCGCCACACCGACGCCGCTTGGAAAACGCTGGGCCAGAACACGGCTGAAGTAGCCGGTGCCGCTGCCCAGGTCGAGCCATTGCCAGGGTTGCAGGTCGTCTGGCAGTCGAGTGAGCAATGAGTGACCCACGTCCCGCTGCAATTGCGCGACGCTGTCATAGCTCGCCGCCGCCTTGGAGAACGACGCCGCCACCAGCCGCTTTTCCGGCAACCCGAGCGCATTCTCCCGCCTCACCTCACCCCCTGTAGCAGCGGCGCAAGCCGCGTCATCTGCTACCTCAACGCCTGCGCCAAGCACAATCCCGTTCCTCTCACTCATGCACAAAGGCCCCAATTGCACCGGCGACCCTATCCGGGTCTTCCAGCATGAACCCATGGCCGGCCCGCTCGACCACGCCGATCTGCGCCTCCGGCACCAGCTTGCGCAATGCACTCACTGCCCCGACGGGCACCAGCGAATCGCTCCCGGCAAACAGGTGCAGTTGCGGCCCGGCAAACGCCTGCAACGCGGCTCGGGTATCCAGCTCCGCCAGCACGTGCAGGCCCTCGACCAACGTCTGTGTCGAAGCGGGCTCAGCAACTGCCAGTCGCCGAGAAAGCCCGCGCGGATCAGCAGCGCCTTGCGCACAGAGCGACGCGAAGCGCTTCAGCAGGGTTTTCGGATCCGCCTCGCAAGCGGCCAGAAAGGCTTCGAACGTCTCAGCGGGCATTGCATCCGGCCAGTCGGTGCGGGCCACGAAGCAGGGGTTGCTGGCCAGGGTCAACAGGCCGGGGCAGCGTTCACCCCGGCGCGCCGCGAGCTCGGCGGCAAGCATGCCCCCCAGCGACCAGCCGCCCAGCCAGACACCGTCCGGCAGGCGTGCGTCGAGGGCATCCAGCCAACCGGCAAGCCCCGCAGCGTCTGGCGTGGGCAAGGGTTCGATCTGCACCGGCACCGGTTCAGCGAGCTGCTGCAGCGCAGCGACCAACGGCTCCAGCGCATCTGTACCCAGGCCCCAGCCGGGCAGCAGGATCAGGCGATCAGACATGTTCGGCTCCCAGCAGCGGGTAGCATTCAGCCAGCGCATTGAGCAATTGCTGGACCTGGGCACTGCTGTGCGCTGCCGAAAGCGTCACCCGCAACCGCGCACTGCCGGCAGGCACGGTCGGCGGACGTATGGCCGTGACCAGCAATCCGCGCTCGCGTAACAACTGGGACAAGCGCAAGGCACGGCCGGCATCGCCGACCAGAATCGGCTGAATGGGCGTGAAACTGTCCATCAAGGTCAGGCCCAACTGGGCAGCGCCGTATCGGAACTGGGTGATCAGGCTCGCCAGGTGCTCGCGCCGCCAGTGTTCGCTGCGCAGCAGTTGCAGGCTGCGCAAGGTGGCGCAGGCCAGCGCCGGTGGCTGGCTGGTCGTGTAGATGTAGGGCCGAGCGAACTGCACCAGGGTCTCGATCAGTTCCTCACTGCCCGCCACGAACGCGCCTGCGGTGCCAAAGCCCTTGCCCAGAGTACCGACCAGTACTTGCACATCGTCCATCCCCAGCCCGAAATGCTCGACGATACCGCCGCCGGTAGCGCCCAGGGCACCGAATCCGTGGGCGTCGTCGACCATCAGCCAGGCGCCCTTGGCCCGCGCAACGGCTGCCAGTTGTGGCAGTTCGGCGAGGTCGCCGTCCATGCTGAACACACTATCGGTCACCACCAGCGTGTTGCCGACGGCTTTGGCCAGGCGTGTTTCCAGGCTAGCTGCATCGTTGTGCAGATAACGGCTGAAGCGCGCGCCGCTGAGCAGCCCGGCGTCCAGCAGCGATGCGTGGTTGAGACGGTCCTGCAACACGCTATCGCCTTGCCCCACCAAGGCAGTGACCGCCCCCAGATTGGCCATGTAGCCGGTGGAGAACAGCAGCGCCCGCGGGCGCCCGGTGAATTCAGCCAGGGCTTCTTCCAGCGCATGGTGAGGGCTGCTGTGGCCAACCACCAGATGGGACGCGCCGCCCCCCACGCCCCAGCGCTCGGCGCCCTCGCGCCAGGCCTTGATCACGTCGGGGTGGTTGGCCAGACCCAGGTAGTCGTTACTGCAGAAGGCCAGCAGCGGTTGGCCATCGACCACCACGCGCGGCCCTTGCGGGCTTTGCAGCAATGGACGCTGACGATAGAGGTCGGCGGCGCGGCGCTCGGCCAGGCGCGCGCTGAGGTCGAAGGGCATGCAGGCCTCGAATGGCAGTGGATGAACGCCGGCGACGGGGCCGGCGCAGGGTCAGGCGGAGGCAGCGTCGTAGAACAGGTCGCTGCTCTTCTGTTCGACCAGGGCCTGTTCGATGGCCGCTTGATGGACCTCGTCAGCGTGTTCTTCCCGCGCTTCTGGGGCGATCCCGAGGCGGGCGAACAACTGCATGTCCTTGTCCGCCTGCGGGTTGGCGGTGGTCAGCAGCTTGTCGCCGTAGAAGATCGAGTTGGCCCCGGCCAGGAAGGCCAGTGCCTGCATCTGCTCGTTCATCGCCTCACGCCCGGCGGACAGACGCACGTGGGATTGCGGCATGAGAATGCGCGCCACGGCCAGCATGCGGATGAAGTCGAACGGATCGACATCCTCGGCGTTCTCGAGCGGGGTGCCGGCGACCTTCACCAGCATGTTGATCGGCACCGACTCGGGATGCTCCGGCAGGTTGGCCAACTGGATCAGCAGCCCGGCGCGGTCGTCCAGCGACTCGCCCATGCCCAGAATGCCGCCCGAGCAGATCTTCATGCCGGCGTCGCGCACGTGGGCCAGGGTCTGCAGGCGCTCGCTGTAGGTGCGGGTGGTGATGATGCTGCCGTAGAACTCCGGCGAGGTGTCCAGGTTGTGGTTGTAATAGTCCAGCCCGGCCTGGGCCAGTGCCTTGGTCTGGTCTTCGTCCAGCCGGCCCAGGGTCATGCAGGTTTCCAGGCCCATGGCCTTGACCCCGGCAACCATCTGCAACACATACGGCATGTCCTTGGCCGAGGGGTGCTTCCAGGCCGCGCCCATGCAGAATCGCGTCGAACCGATCGCCTTGGCGCGGGCGGCTTCTTCGAGCACCTTCTGCACTTCCATCAGCTTTTCTTTTTCCAGCCCGGTGTTGTAGTGCCCCGACTGCGGACAGTATTTGCAGTCCTCAGGGCAGGCGCCGGTCTTGATCGACAGCAGGGTCGAGACCTGAACCCGATTGGGATCGAAATGCGCGCGATGCACGCTTTGCGCCTGAAACAGCAGGTCGTTGAAAGGCTGCACGAACAGCGCCTTGACCTCGGCCAGGGTCCAGTCGTGACGAACGGTTGCAGTTGTACTGGCGCTCATCGGCGATTCCTTGTTTATGCTCGGTCAAGTCCAGGACACGGAATGTCCATGGGCGCAACGCGGCTATTGAGTCGAATGCGGGCATGATTAAGGAAGCGCCATGTACTGTCAACCTGCTGTCAATACCTCGGTTTACAAGTGGATAAAAAGTGATCAGTCCTGCTTGCTGTGTGATGGCGCTTCGGGTAACCCCTATGCGCTCTGCGAGGCCTGCGAATGCGATCTGCCCTGGCTGGACGAGCAATGTGTGGTGTGTGCCCTGCCGCTGGCCATGAGCGGATTCACCTGCGCCCCGTGCCGGCGCCGTCCGCCCGCCTTCGAGAAGGTGGAAACCCCCTGGCATTACGGTTTCCCCGTCGACAGCCTGATCACGCGTTTCAAGCACAACAGCCAGTGGCCCTACGGGCGCCTGCTGGCAGAGTTGACCAGCCACTGGCTCGACCACCGTTTCAACGAGGATCTGCCGCGCCCGCAATTGCTGATCCCGGTGCCCATGGGCCGCAAACGCCTGCGCAAGCGCGGTTTCAACCAAGCTGAAATGCTCGCTGGCTGGCTGTCCAGGGCGCTGCATATCGACTGCGATTCGACCCTCGTTCAGCGCGCGCTCGAAACACGAGCCCAGCAGGAACTGGGTGCCAAGGCGCGGCTGCACAATCTGCAACACGCTTTTTCCGTGATACCTGACGCGAGGCTGGAAGGGCTGCACGTGGCCCTGGTCGACGACGTGATCACTACTGGCGCCACTGCCCAGGCCTTGGCGGTGCTGCTGCGCAAGGCCGGCGCCGCGCGCGTGGACGTCTACTGTCTGGCGCGCACGGCCAAGGCCGAGTAGCCTTGAACCATGACCTTGTCCCCTTTGCTGGCCCAACACATCGCACGTCGTCCGCAACGCATCGAGTTGCTGCGGCATATTGCCGAGCAGGGTTCGATCACCCGCGCCGCCAAGGCCGCCGGCCTGAGCTACAAAGGCGCCTGGGACGCCATCGACGAACTCAACAACCTCGCTCACACGCCCCTGGTCGAGCGCGTCGTGGGCGGCAAGGGCGGCGGGGGCGCCCGATTGTCCGAGGAAGGGCAGCGCATGCTGCGCCTCTACCAGAAACTTCAAGCGCTGCAGGCGCAGGTTCTCGAAGCCGCCGAAGACGCCAACGACCTGGACCTGCTCGGCCGACTGATGCTGCGCACCAGTGCGCGCAACCAGTTGCATGGCCGCGTGAGTGCCATCGAGGCGCAAGGTCGCAACGACCACATCACCCTGGATCTTGGCGCAGGGCTGAACTTGCGTGCCCAGATCACCCACGACAGCACGCAAATCCTGTCGCTGGCCCCGGGCGCCGGGGTGGTGGCCTTGATCAAGGCCGGTTGGCTCTGCGTGTTGCCGGTGGAGGTCGCCGGTGTCCCCGGTCACAACTGCCTGCAAGGGCTCCTGGAGCAGGTTCTGCTCCAGGACCAGGGGCCCTGTGAAATGCGCATCGGGCTGGCCAATGGGCAGACCCTCTGCGCACTGTCTCCGCTCGGACCGGTCCGAGAGGGCGAGCCGGTCAATGTCTGGTTCGATCCTGCCAACGTGCTGCTCGGCACGCCGCTCTAACCCGTACGCTACCCGCTGAATACCTCGCTGTACCCGTTTCTGCAGACCGGATGCGCGCTGCTACTGGCAGGCGCGATGCCGTCGACCGGCGCCGGGCGGGTATTGACTTTGCCCAGGCGTAAACGTATGTTTCAAACACCCGTTTGATAGCGACAACCTGTCGCAGGTCGAACCCACCGGAGTTCAGCAGAGGTTTATCGCTATGTCGGATTACAAGGCCCCCTTGCGTGATATTCGCTTCGTCCGCGACGAGCTGCTCGGCTACGAAGCGCACTATCAAAGCCTGCCCGGTTGCCAGGACGCAACGCCGGACATGGTCGATGCCATCCTCGAAGAAGGCGCCAAGTTCTGTGAACAGGTACTGGCACCGCTGAACCGCGTGGGTGACATCGAAGGCTGCACCTGGAGCGAGGACGGCGTGAAGACGCCAACCGGTTTCAAGGAAGCCTACAAGCAGTTCGTCGAAGGCGGCTGGCCGAGTCTGGCCCATGACGTCGAGCACGGCGGCCAGGGCCTGCCCGAATCCCTGGGGCTTGCGGTCAGCGAGATGATCGGCAGTGCCAACTGGTCCTGGGGCATGTATCCCGGCCTGTCCCATGGCGCGATGAACACCATTTCCGCCCACGGAACCCCCGAGCAGCAAGAGGCCTACCTGACCAAGCTGGTGTCCGGCGAGTGGACCGGCACCATGTGCCTGACCGAGCCGCACTGCGGCACCGACCTGGGCATGCTGCGCACCAAGGCCGAACCCCAGGCCGACGGCAGCTATGCGATCAGCGGCACGAAGATCTTCATTTCTGCCGGCGAACACGACATGGCCGACAACATCGTGCACATCGTCCTGGCACGCCTGCCCGATGCGCCGGCCGGCACCAAAGGCATCTCGCTGTTCATCGTGCCCAAGTTCCTGTCCAACGCAGACGGTTCGATCGGCGCGCGCAATGCGGTGAGCTGTGGCTCGCTGGAACACAAGATGGGCATCCACGGCAACGCCACCTGCGTGATGAACTTCGACAGCGCCACCGGCTACCTCATCGGCCCTGCCAACAAGGGCCTCAACTGCATGTTCACCTTCATGAACACCGCGCGCCTGGGTACCGCTCTGCAGGGCCTGGCACACGCCGAAGTGGCGTTCCAGGGTGGTCTGCGCTATGCCCGCGACCGCTTGCAGATGCGCTCGCTCACCGGCCCCAAGGCGCCGGAGAAGGCCGCCGACCCGATCATCGTGCACCCGGACGTGCGCCGTATGCTGCTGACCATCAAGGCCTTCGCCGAAGGCACGCGTGCCATGGTCTATTTCACCGCCAAACTGGTGGACGTGCTCAAGTTCAGCCAGGACGAGGAAGAGCGCAAACGTGCCGATGCCCTGCTGGCATTCATGACCCCGATCGCCAAGGCGTTCATGACCGAAGTGGGCTTCGAGGCCGCCAACCACGGCGTGCAGATCTACGGTGGACACGGCTTCATCGCCGAGTGGGGCATGGAGCAGAACGTACGCGACAGCCGCATTTCCATGCTGTACGAAGGCACCACAGGTATCCAGGCGCTCGACCTGCTGGGCCGCAAGGTGCTCATGACCCAGGGCGAGGCGCTCAAGGGCTTCACCCGCATCGTGCACAAGTTCTGTCAGGCCAACGAAGGCAACGAAGCGGTTGCCGAGTTCGTCACCCCCTTGGCGCAGTTGAACAAGGAGTGGGGCGAGTTGACCATGAAGGTCGGCATGGCCGCCATGAAGGACCGTGAAGAAGTCGGCGCCGCCTCGGTCGACTACGTGATGTATTCGGGCTACGCCTGCCTGGCCTACTTCTGGGCCGACATGGCTCGCGTAGCGGCGCAGAAACTGGCCGAGGGTCATGGCGATGCGGCGTTCTACACGGCCAAGTTGCAGACTGCGCGCTTCTACTTCCAGCGCATCCTGCCGCGCACCCGCACTCACTTTGCCGCCATGCTGTCCGGCGCAGGCAACCTGATGGCCATGGACGAAGCGCACTTCGGCCTTTCCTACTGACAGGCCAACCAGCCTGCGGCGCGCGTCGACCCGAGCGCGCCGCCCGGCTTTCGAACTTCAGCCCTCGAATTCCTGCGAGTTAGCCATGGCGGACTACAAAGCTCCCTTGCGCGATATGCGCTTTGTTCTGAATGAAGTATTCGACGTCGCCAGCCACTGGGCGCAATTGCCGGGCCTGGCCGACAGCGTCGACGTGGAAACCATGGAGGCGATCCTCGAAGAGGCCGGCAAGGTCACGGCCCAGGCGATCGCACCGTTGAGCCGGGCGGCCGACGAGGAGGGCTGTCACTGGCGCGATACCGTGGTCACCACCCCGGCTGGATTCCTCCAGGCCTACCAGACCTATGCCGAGGGCGGCTGGGTCGGCGTCGGCGGTGAGCCCGCCCACGGTGGCATGGGCATGCCCAAGGTGATTTCGGCGCAGGTCGAGGAGATGGTCAACTCAGCCAGCCTGGCGTTCGGCCTGTACCCGATGCTGACGGCCGGTGCCTGCTTGTCCATCAACGCTCACGCCAGCGACGAGCTCAAACGGACCTACCTGCCCAAGATGTATGCAGGCACCTGGGCCGGCTCCATGTGCCTGACCGAAGCCCATGCAGGCACCGACCTCGGCCTGATCCGCACCCGCGCCGAACCGCAAGCCGACGGCAGCTACAAGGTCAGCGGGACGAAGATCTTCATCACCGGCGGCGAACACGACCTGACCGAGAACATCATTCACCTGGTGTTGGCCAAGCTTCCCGATGCACCGCCCGGTCCCAAGGGCATCTCGTTGCTGCTGGTGCCCAAGTTCATGGTCGATGCCGACGGCAACCTGGGGGCGCCCAATGCCGTGTCGTGCGGTTCCATCGAGCACAAGATGGGCATCCAGGCCTCGGCCACCTGTGTGATGAATTTCGACGGCGCCACCGGTTACCTGGTCGGCGAGGCGAACAAAGGTCTGGCGGCCATGTTCACCATGATGAATTACGAGCGTCTGGGGGTCGGTATCCAGGGCCTGGCGTCGGCCGAGCGCTCCTACCAGAACGCTGTGGAATATGCCCGCGACCGGCTGCAAAGTCGCTCACCCAGCGGTGCTGTCCAGCCCGACAAGATGGCCGACCCGATCATCGTCCACCCGGACGTGCGGCGCATGCTGCTGACCATGAAGGCCTGCAACGAAGGCGGGCGTGCTTTTTCCACCTACGTTGCGTTGCAACTGGACACGGCCAAGTACAGCGAAGATCCGGCCACGCGCAAGCGCGCCGAGGACATGGTCGCTTTGCTGACACCGGTGGCCAAGGCGTTCCTGACCGACCTGGGCCTGGAAACCACGGTGCATGGGCAGCAGATATTCGGCGGCCACGGCTATATCCGTGAATGGGGCCAGGAGCAGCTGGTCCGCGATGTGCGCATCACCCAGATCTACGAAGGCACCAACGGTATCCAGGCGCTGGACCTGATGGGGCGCAAGGTCGTGGGCAACGGCGGCGCGTTCTATCAGCTGTTCTCCGAGGAGGTACGGGCTTACGCGACCCAGGCCGAAGGCGCATTGCAGGAGTTCACCCAGCCGTTGATCCAGGCGTTGGACCGTCTGGATGCGCTGACGGCCGGGGTTCTGGACCGGGCCGGGAACGATCCGCGCGAGATTGGCGCGGCGTCCGTCGAGTACCTGCAGGCCTTTGGCTACACCGCCTATGCCTACATGTGGGCAAGGATGGCCGGCGCCGCGCTGGGCCGGCAGGACGAGGCGTTCTACGCCAGCAAGCTGGGCACGGCGCGGTTTTATTTCGCGCGTTTGTTGCCACGGGTTCACTCGCTGGCGGCCGCTGTCGATGCCGGCAGTGCGTCGCTGTTTCTGCTGGATGAGGCGCAGTTCTGACGGTGTAAGCTTTGGCTTACGTAACGCGGCGTCTTTGAGCTATATCCGAAGATTGGATCCACGGTTAATCTTCTCTCCAAGGACGTTGCGCAGGATGCGCCTAGATATAACAGGGACACGTAGGATTTCTGCCAGGACGGCGGACGGAAATGGATGTCATGGGAAACAGTCTGCAAAACCCCGCTTCGGCGGGGTTTTCTTTTTTCCGCTCCCGAATATTCCCCGCATCACCGCCGGCCGCCAGACGCCGCACACCTGACACCCCGCATCACCGCCCGACGCTGCTCACACACCCCCTGTAGCAGCGGCGCAAGCCGCGTCACCGACGACGCGATTCACCTGACACCCCGCATCACCGCCCGACGCTGCTCACCCCCCCCTGTAGATACTCTGTTACCGGTCAAGCTTTCGCGAGATGTTTTTCGCTGAAAAGCTTGGCCGTATCGAAGTCTGTACCGGTTCGGATGCAGGCCCAAAGTCCGGTCAGGTATTTACGCATGACTGC
>NZ_JASCPM010000017.1:0-92351 GCF_029960215.1 Pseudomonas sp. PS01301
CTCCCACAGGTTTTCATTTTGTGGGAGCGGGGGCGGGCGGCGAGCTCTCTGCCCGCGAAGAGGCCCTCAAGCCGAACACTAAACAGCCCACCACCGCGGAAACAAACTCTTGACCCGCGCCTCGGCAAACCGGTCATCGATCAGCACTACCACCCCCCGATCCTCCTGACCACGAATCACTCTGCCCGCCGCCTGCACCACCTTGCACAGCCCAGGATAAAGATAGGTGTAGTCATACCCCGCCCCGAACAGCGCGTTCATTCGTCCCTTGATCTGCTCGTTCACCGGATTGAACTGGGCCAACCCCAGGGTCGCGATAAAGGCCCCGATCAAGCGATCGCCCGGCAAATCGATGCCCTCTCCGAATGCCCCACCCAACACGGCAAAGCCTACGCCCCGGCTGGTGGCGGTGAAACGGGCGAGAAACGCCCGCCGCGCGCTTTCGTCCATCTTGCGTGCCTGAGCCCATTGCTCGATGTGGGGATAACGCTCGGCCAGCAAGGCCTCGACCTGTTGCAGATAGTCGAAGCTGCTGAAAAACGCCAGGTAGTTGCCCGGTCGCGCCTGATACTGCCTGGCGATCAACTCCACGATAGGACCCAGCGACGCCTGGCGATGGTTGAAGCGCGTGGAGATGTCGTCGACGATGCGCACCTCCAGCTGATCGGCACTGAACGGCGATTGAACATCGATCCAGGCGTGGTCCTTGGGCAGACCGAGCAGGTCGGCGTAATAGCGCCGCGGGCTGAGCGTGGCCGAAAACAGAACGGTGCTGCGGGCCGCAGCGATCCGCGGCCCGAGCAAGGGCGCCGGAACGATGTTGCGCAGGCACAACTGCGACTGCACACGCTTGCCGGGCGCATCGCGGCGGCTGACGTCGAACACATAGTGCTCGTCGAACAGCTCGGCGACGCGGGTGAACTGCAGCGCCTGAAAATAGAAGTCCAGCAACTGCGGATCGATGCCCTGGGGCTGGGCGTTCATCTCGTCGCCAATCAGGCTGATGCAGCGCAACAGCGTCAGGATCAGCTTGTCCGGCAAGCGCGCGTGCGCCTGATACGGCGCGAGTTGATCAGCGTGCAGCGCATTCCATTCGCGATTCAGGCGCTGCAACGGACTCTTGAGTTTGGCGGGCGGCGACACGCGTACAGCTTGCAGCGTGCGCTGGTCGAGGGTGGCGCTGTACATGCCGCGCGCCCGGTCGACCAGATTGTGGGATTCGTCGACCAGCACCGCCAGGCGCCATTGACGCTCCTGCGCCAGGCCGAACAACAAGGCATTGAGGTCGAAGTAATAGTTGTAGTCGCCAATGACGATGTCGGCCCAGCGCGCCAGCTCCTGGCTCAGGTAATACGGACAGATCTGATGCGCCAGGGCCGTCTGGCGCACTTGGGCCTGATCGAGAATCTGCAGGCGTACCGCGTCTTCGCGTGCTGCGGGCAGACGGTCATAGAAGCCCTTGGCCAACGGACAGGATTCGCCGTGACAGGCTTTGTCCGGATGCTCGCAGGCCTTGTCCCGCGCGACCATTTCCAGCGTGCGCAGCGGCAGGCCCGGCTGGCGATGCAGCTGCGCCACGGCCTCCAGGGCCAGGGCGCGGCCGGGGCTCTTGGCGCTGAGGAAGAAGATCTTGTCCAGTTGCTGCGGGACCATCGCCTTGAGCAACGGAAACAGGGTCGCCAGGGTCTTGCCGATACCGGTGGTGGCCTGAGCCATGAGGCAGCGCCCGGTGCTGACCGCCTTGTAGACGGTCTCCGCCAACTCGCGCTGGCCGACGCGAAAGTCGGCATGGGGGAAGGTCAAGGCGCGCAAGGCCGCGTCCCGCTCGGCGCTGCGGGCCAGTTCCTGACGCGCCCAGTTCAGGAAGCGCGAGCAGAGACGTTCGAAATGCGCCTCCAGATCCTGCGCCTGGCACTGCTGGCTGAACACCGTCTGCTTGTCGTAATCGACATCGAAATACACCAGGGCCACATCCATGCGCGTCAGCTGCAATTGCTGGCACATCAGCCAGGCATAGACCTTGGCCTGGGCCCAATGCAGTTGGCGATGGTTGTCGGGCTGCAGATCGAGGTCGCCGCGGTGGGTCTTGATCTCTTCCAGACGGTTGAGCGCCGGGTCGTAGCCGTCGGCACGGCCGCGCACCAGCAGTTCGTGGTACTGACCGCTGAGGGTGACTTCGCTCTGGTAGCCGGCATCGCGGCCCTGGGTGACCCGGCGGTGGCCAAGCATGCCTTCCTGGGCCGACGGCGATGGCGTGAAGCGCAGGTCCAGGTCGCCGACCTTGGCCGTGAACTCGCATAAGGCCCGGACGGCCACGGTATAGCTCACGCGGCCTGTCCTGCCCACTCCACGTAGCAGACCTGCACCGGCAATCCATGGCGAGCACAGAACTCCAGCCAGCGCAGCTGGTTGTCCTGCAAGCGATCGCCCGGCCCTTTGACCTCGATCATCAGGTAGCGACCTTCGGCCGGCCAGAACTGGATGAGGTCGGGCATGCCGGTGCGGTTGGCCTTGACGTCTTCCAGGACGCGGTCGAAACAATGCTTGAGGTGCTGCGCCGGAATGCAGCCCAGCGCCAGCTCCAGCAAGGTTTCGTCGAGCATGCCCCAATGAACGAAGGGTGACTGCAGGCCCCGCTTCTCCTGCCAGGTCTGGCGGATGGTGTGCTTGTAGCGGCCGTCGTCCAGCTCACCCAGGCACGCGTCGAACAGCGCGCTGCGGCGCTGACGGAAGTCGGGCTGGTGAAGGTCGGCCGGACCGTTCTGGAACGGGTGGAAAAACGCGCCGGGCAACGGTGCGAAAATCGCCTTCCAGCACAGTAGGCCGAACAGGGCATTGAACAGGGTGTTCTCGACGTAATGCACCGGAGCGTCTTCGCTGTGCAACGAGGCCGCCACACGGCGCTCGACGCTCAGGCGCTGTTCGCACAGCACCAGTGTCAGGTCCAGGCGCGCGACCTTGGCAGCCTGACGCTTGGGTTCGGCAGGCAACCCCAGGTGTCGACGCAGGCGCGGCAGCATCCGTGGCAATTGCTGCGCCTCGGCGGGATTCAGCGGCGCCAGGCTGGCCTGCTCGGCCAGCGCCAGCGCTTCGGCGAAGTCGCCGCACAGTTCGAGCACGCGAATGATCCGCGCCCGTGCCTGGGCAAACTCGCAGCTGCGGTATACCACCAGGGCTTGCTTCAGGTCCTGCTGGCGCTCGCAGGCATACCCCAGCCGGAACAACAGCTTCTGGCGGCGGCTCTGCAACCACGATTTGTCGGTGGTCACCGCCAGCAACTGCCGGTGAATCTCTTCACACGGCAAGCCGGCTTCGATGGCTTCGCTGCAGGCATGCAGGGCCAACCCTGCCGCCACATCGTCACGATGGGTCAGGCCTCGAGATTCAGGCGCCAGTTGCACCGACTCGTAACGATAGACGCCCAGGTCGGCCAGCACGAACTCGGTCCAGCCCTGATGCAGGTTGCCGAAGAACAGCAACCGCAGCCGATCGCAGAGCGCCTGCACGGTCAGGCAGTACAAGGTATCGGCCAACGTCGGACACCAGGCGGCGAAAGGCTGCACCGGCCACTCCTGTTCGGCGAGGGCCAGCAGCAGTTGCGGCTTGGGCAACGACGGCTTGGCAAGATGGGCCGAAAAACAGGCGACGATTTCCGGCTTGAGCAACACCTCGCCCACCTGCTCCAGGGTCAAGGGTGCCTGATCCATCAGATAACCACTGGCCAGCAACGGCTCGGCTGCCTGCTTCGGGCAACCGATCTCGGTGTAGTCGAGGCGACTGGCGCGAAACATTTCGCCCTTGCGCATGATCATGCGCACCAGCAGCGCCTGTGACGGCTGCGGCAGCGTCTCGAAACACTGGATGAAACCCAGCTCCTCGGCGTCCAGGACGTCCAGGTAGCGTTGTTCGAGCCACGCCAGCACGCGGCGGAAATTGGCCAGGTAGTAGAACGGGTCTTCAAGCGGTGCAAATGCCACGTTGTCGCCAAACCAGAGTCGTAAAAGTCACTGGTTATACATACAGAGAAAAGCCAAGGCAATCGGAAATGGACCGATGGTGCCCTACACCGCGTGAGCTTCCAAGGCCAGATCGAGTGCCTTGGCACAGCGTTCCCATTGCGCCATCGAGTGTCCGCAACCATTGAGGCGCAAGTGCTGATGGCAATGGCCCTGCAGGCTGAAAACGTCCCCGGGGGCGATCAGCAACCGCTGTCTGCGCATGTCTTCGAAGACGTTGCGCATGTCGACCGGGTAGCGCGAGCGCGCCCATATGCACGCCCCGCCTTCGGTCTTCGCCAACTGCAACCGCTCGTCCAGATGCTTGCGCAGGATTGCGGTGAAGGCCACAACCTGTTGGCGTAGCGATTCGCGCTGCGGGCTCAGATGGTCGTCGTAGCCGCCGCCGCTGATGAATCGCGCCAGCACCTTCTGCCGCAACGGCGGCGCTACCGTCGCGCGTTGCAGGCAGTACTGTTGCAAGCGGCCTTGCCAATGTCGCGACAGCAGGTAGGCGTAAGGTGCCTCGGCGCCTAAAAGATGCTGTAGCGACCCGAAGATCAGCAGACGTTGCGGTGACACCAGTTCACGAAAGCGCAACGCTGCCTCGAAACACAGGTCACCCTCGGTATCGTCCTCGGCCACCCATACCCCGTGCCGTTCCAACAAGCTGGCAATGGCGCGCTTGTCGGCGTCATCGATGGCGGTACCGTGAGGTGCATGAAAAGACGCGCCGAGCACCATCAGGCGGACTTGCCGGCCCACAAGCACCTCCTGCAACCGCTGCATCGGCACCCTGCCCTGCGCATCGAGCGCCAGCTCCACCACTCGCGCCCCCGCCTGCTGCAAGGTCCGCAGAATGCGCCAGGTGCACGGCACCAGCACAACGACCACGGCACCTTGCAGTTGCATCGCCGTCCAGGTCATGTGCAACACGCTCAGCAGATCGCTGCCGATGTAGACATCGTCGGCGCACCAGTGGTGCTCGAGGCAACGGGTATAGCGGGCCGCCAGGGCGTGGCGCAACTCCAGCTCGCCACAGGGCTGCACGGTACTGCCCAGCCCAGCGGGATAACGCCTGGCCAGCTCGATTTCGAAGCGCAGCACGGTTTTCAATGCGTTGGCTCTGGGCGCGGGTGCGGCTCGACTGAACACCTCCATGTTGGACTGGCAGGCACCGGCAAGGACGCGCTGGAGCAGATCGGGACTGGCCAGCGCCGGCCCGAACACCGCGGAGCCACGGGCGTAATAGCCCGACTTGGCCACCGGTTCGATGCGCCCTTCGGCCTCGAGCAACCCATAGGCGGCCTGCACTGTAGAAACGGAAACATCCAGCGTACGCCCCAATACCCGCAAGGACGGCAACTTGATGCGCGCCCCAGGCTCGATCCCGTCGATCAGGCGCAACAGATAGCGGTAGACACCTTGGTAAGCGAACGCGCCGGCCTTGTCCTTGGCAGCGCCGTTCATGACAACCTGGGCCTCTGGTAGAGGCGCTGCAGCGTCGCCAGCGGCAGGCCGCTGACTGACTCCAGCCACTGCACGACCTGCGCAGGCACCTTGGACCCACGCAACCCCTGATGCAGATAAGGCATAGTCACTTGCATGCCGGGATGGCACACCGCCAGGAATGCCTCCAGACGTGCCCCGCGGTCATTGAACGGAGCGTATACGGCGCAGCTCACCTGGGCCGAGTCCATTCCATACCAGGTGCACAGACGAGCTTGCATCTGTTCTGCAGCATCGCGTGGCAGCGTTCGGGATGAAAGGTGCAGCGACTCTGCCGGACCCGGCACCACACGTGCGATGGAATCGCGAAACACATCCAGCCCCTGCTCGAAGCTGCCAACGTGCAACTGTTGGTTGCGCAGGCCCCCCAGGTAAGCCAACCACACCATTAGCGGGTAGCGGGTTTCCCGTTGATCGAACAGCGCCTGCACTGGCTGGCAGCCCAGAAAGTGACACAGCGCTTCGTCTCCAACCACCAGCTCGCCGAGCAGGTCATGTGCACCCAGCAGATGCACACCGGCGGGCAGATCTATCCGTTGTCCGCGGGGCATGGCCTCAACGCCAGCATCGACGAGCTGCAGGCAATCGCTCGCTTGCCAATGATGACGCGAGACTCGCGCCCCGCCCGCGCGGCGCCTTTCGCGCAGAGCCCACGCGACGAAGCGCCGACGCTGCAACAGCGGCTGATCGAGCACGATGGCGTCGGCCGGCGCCCGATAGCCCAGCAAGCGCTGGTAGATCCGCGCCATCACCCGGTACCCATGCTGCTGCAATACCGCAGGCGCCAAGGTGTCGAGTTCGTGGGCGACACTCAACATTTTCGTGCGCAGGTTCAGGCGCCGTTGATTGACGCTCGCGTGACGGTATTCATAGGGCTGCAGCGTCTCGTCATCGAAGGCCAGCAGTTCGACGCGCGGATCGTCGTGCAGGAACAACGCGTTGCAGGCCCGCTGCACGTTGGCGTTGCGGGCATCGTCGAGCAGGGCCTGGCTGCCGACCGCGGCGCGGATGAAAAACGTCGGCTGGTTGCGGGCGGCCAGGGTCAGTTGCGCGGCTCGCAACAACGCCAGGTTGCAGTTGCCAGCGGTACTGCCGCAGAGCCGGTAGACGATTCGATAGCTGCCCAGACGCTGCGCCCCTCCAGCGGCCGTCATCAGCCGCTGGATCAATGGCTGAACCGCCATGCGCCGGGCGGGCGAAAAGGACCCCAGCAAACGTGACAGCACCTGCTGGTAAACATGATTCATGGCTTGCTGGTGCATTGCGCTCATGGGTGGTTTCCGAGTTCTGGCCAGGAACCCGCCGGAAGACTGCCACGCTTCGAACCGCGCTTGCCAAGCCCCGGAGACGGGCATAGAGCGCGCATTATGAAGAGCCGCCTTTCGATTAAAAGATACAGAAAGTCGGCAAAAGGCAGTGCAGATCAGCAGGGCACGGCAAGGCCGCACAAGCCTCATGAGGCGCTTGTACCGGCGTCGAGCGCAATCGGATGGATCTGAAAAAAGGCAACGAAAGGTCTTACAAACCAGCGTGAATCAGAGGGAAAACACCAGGAAAACACGGCGTCCCAGGCAGGACGCCGCTTCGACAAGTTACAGCTGCAACGCGATTCGCCCGCCGCAGGGGCATTCGTCCATGGCCTTGTGCGCCTCGACGAACTCATCGAACGGATACACCTTGGCAACCTGCGGCACCAGTACCCGGTCCGCCGTCATCTGGTTGATATCACGCAACGCGCGCTGCAACGCCTCGGCATCCTGGATGATGCCCAATTCCGGCTTGCCGAGGAAGTTACCCAGGCAATGCACATGGAACTGGATGTTCTTCTGGAACGCGGCACAGGCCGGGAACGGTGTCTGGTTGCCGCCCTGCAGGCCATACAGGATCAGGCTGCCACGGGGCGCCAATACGTCACCCAGGACCGACATCTGCGGCCCGCCCAGGCCATCGAGCACCATGTCCACACCGCGGTTGCCGGTGAACTTGTCGATCTGCATGAGCAGATCCTGTTCCTCGGTCACCACCACTTTCTCGGCGCCCAGCGACAGCAGGTAGTCGCGCTCGGCGGGATTGCGCGTGGCCGCCACCACCTTCAGGCCCAGCGCCTTGCCCAACTGCACGAACGAAGGTCCGGCACAGTGGCTGGCATCGGTCACCAGGGCGGTCTGCCCAGGTTTGGCACGTGCCAGTTCGACGTAGGCGAAGTAGGCGATCAGCAACGGCGTGTAATGCACGGCCGCCTGGATCGGCGAAAGAATCTCGGGGTAGCGCGTCAGGGCCGTGGCCGGCAGCAGGATCGCCTCGCCATAGACCGGGTATTCGTTGGGGCTCTGCGCCGGAAAGCTGGCAACCTTGTCGCCGACCGCGAAACCTTCGACACCCTCGCCCACCGCGGTCACCACGCCCGCCATTTCCTGACCGAGGCCCGCCGGCAGGCGTGCTTGCGACGGCGCCAAATTCTGCCGCCAGAGCACGTCATACCAGCTGATACCGATCGCCTCGACACGGACCTGAACTTCGCCCGGAGCGGGCGATGCCACTGCGTGCTCTTCGCACGTCAAGACTTGCGCCGGGCCAAATTTATGAAAACGGATCGTGCGGGACATCGCAAACCTCGCCTTGTAAACCTCTAATGCCCTGAACTTTATCTGGGCATTCGCGCATAAGCTATCAGCGCCTGTTAATAGTCGACATGCTCGCCATCGATTCGACCCGGCAGCCGCTCTGCGGCGCGGACATGAGGATGGCCCAAACCGAAATTTTCCGGTGCAGGGTAGCAGCCTTTGCCCTTAATATTCACGCCTGCACCTCTTCTTCATGTTCCAGCGGGCCTATAGATGAACCGTAACGACCTGCGTCGCGTCGACCTGAACCTGTTGATCGTGTTCGAAACCCTGATGCATGAACGCAGTGTCACCCGCGCTGCCGAAAAGCTCTTTCTCGGCCAGCCGGCCATCAGCGCCGCGCTGTCACGCCTGCGCGGATTGTTCGACGACCCCCTGTTCGTGCGCACCGGACGCAGCATGGAACCCTCGGCGCGGGCCATGGAGATCTTCGCCCTGCTCTCGCCGGCGCTGGACTCCATCTCCACGGCCGTCAGCCGCGCCGCCGAGTTCGACCCGGCCACCAGCACCGCGGTGTTCCGCATCGGCCTGTCCGACGACGTCGAATTCGCCCTGCTGCCCATGCTGCTCAAGCGCATCCGCGCCGAAGCGCCGGGCATCGTGCTGGTGATCCGCCGCGCCAACTACATCCTCATGCCGGCCCTGCTCGCCTCCGGGGAAATCTCCATCGGCGTCAGCTACACCGACGACCTGCCGGCCAACGCCAAGCGCAAGGTGCTGCGACGCAACCGCCCCATGCTGCTGCGCGCCGACACCAAGCCGGGCAACCTGACCCTCGATGAATTCTGCGCCCGCCCCCACGCGCTGGTGTCGTTCGCCGGCGACCTGAGCGGCTTCATCGACGAAGAACTGAAGAAACACGGCCGCACCCGTCACGTAGTGCTCGCCGTCCCGCAATTCAACGGCCTGAGCACCCTGCTCGCCGGCACCGACATCGTCGCCACCGTGCCCGACTACACCGCCGACTCCCTCACCGCCGCCGGCGGCGTGCGCGCAGAGCCGCTGCCGCTGGACACGCCTTCGTTCGAGCTGCATCTGGCTTGGCGGGGGTCGCAGGATAATGATCCGGGGGAGCGGTGGTTGAGGTCGCGGATTCAGATGTTTTTTGGGGATCCGGATAGTTTGTGATGGAATCCCACGAATATCCATGCGGCCATTTAGTAACAAGACTTTATAGATAACTCAGTACACTGCCACCTGTCCAAATCCAATGGATGCTAGAGCTTATGGATGCATGATCAAGGGCCACTATCGACTTTTGTAATGCGGTCCCTCGCTGATGCCCTCGACAACGCGCCTTTTTTCAGACGAAAACTCAGCGATATTTGCGATCGGCTCGCTGACCGAACCCGACCAACGGGCATCCACGACTTGTATGTAGATGCCCGCCCCCTGTCCCTCAATCCAACTTTGGCGGATGAGGGGTCGTGAAAAGTCAAACGTTGAAGCGGTGCAAGGTGCACTCAACAACGGATCACGACTCGAACTCGGAAAATCCGCGATTCAACCTCTGATTCCTTGAGATTGAAATTTTTGCGGCATAACATTTCCACTCCGGTAAAAAACTTAGATCAATTCAGCTAAAGAGGCCGGATTGAAGCCTTTTAGATCCGCGTAGTTACCTTTCTCCACTTTGGCGACCCAATCCTTGTCACTCAGCAGAACACGCCCTACTGCGATCAGATCAAACTCTTCGCGCTCCATACGCTCGACGAGCCGATCCAGGCTCGCAGGGGTTGATCCCTCGCCGGCGAATGCGTGAGTCACATCGTTGTCCAGGCCGACCGAACCGACGCTAATGGTTGTGGCCCCAGTGACTTTCTTCGCCCAGCCCGCGCAGTTAAGCCCGTTTTCACCATCAATTTCGGGAAATTCTGGGTCCCAGAAGCGTCGCTGCGAGCAATGCAGAACATCAACCCCCGCCTCGACTAACGGCAGGAGCCAGTCTTCCATCAGTGCAGGCGTCTCGGCAAGGCGCACATTAAAGTCCTGCTGCTTCCACTGGCTAACGCGCATGATGATAGGGTATTCGGGGCCGACCGCATGACGAACGGCAGACACGATCTCAGCGGCAAAGCGCGAGCGCTCCTTGATTGTCAGTCCGCCGTAACGATCAGTGCGCTGATTGGTACCGGCCCAGAAAAACTGATCGATCAAATAACCATGAGCTCCATGAATCTCGACGGTGTCGAAACCCAGGCGTTTGGCATCCGCGGCTGCCTTGGCAAAAGCCGCAACTGCGTCTGCAATATCCTCTTCGCTCATTGCCACACCGCGCGGGTCGTTTGGCGAATTGAGGCCGGATGGGCTTTCCACCGGCGCATCAGGTTCCCAGCCGCTGACGTCACGCACTGCACCGGTGTGCCAGAGTTGCGGCCCCATACGGCCACCCGCATTGTGGACAGCATCAACCACGTTCTTCCATCCGGCCAGCGCTGCTTCACCGTGGAAAAAAGGAATACCGGAACCGTTGCGTGAAGCGGGACGATCAATGACGGTCCCTTCTGACAGAATCAATCCGGCCCGACCTTCAGCGCGCCGCCTATAGTATGCAGCGCTGCCTACCCCCAGGATGCCCTCCGGCGAAAATTGCCTCGTCATGGGCGCCATGACAATTCGGTTTTTCAGCTCAAGCGAGCCGATGGAAAACGGACGGAATAAAATGCTGGTATCGAGATTTGCCACTGGATGGACTCCATTTGCTTTCGGAAGCCATATAAGTATATTTTGTAGACCTAATGTCAATCAGGCACCTTGCGTCGCCTAGGTATACACGAGGAAACTTCGATGCTGGAATTAAAGCCCCAATGTTTTTCGTCGGACTGCCCTAGCCGAGCGTTGTTCGACCAGATCGCAGACAAATGGTCGATGATGGTTCTGGCTGTGCTAGATGACGGCCCGCATCGCTTTAATGCCATCAAACGCCGCTTGGAGGGAGTCACTCAGAAAGCACTTACTCAGTCTCTGCGGCGGTTAGAACGAAATGGCCTCGTCTCGCGCCAGGTTATCTCGTTCTCACCCGTGGCAGTGCAGTATGAGATCACCACGCTGGGTCAAACATTGCAGCAACCCTTTCGCGAACTGCATAAATGGACGCTGGATAAATTGCCAGATGTTGAAGCCGCGCGGTTGAAGTTTGACGAGTCGGCGCAGTTAAACCTGACAGAGTAGTTTTTTATTGACATGCCGCTAACGGCCAGCTGAAACGCGTCATAGGGTCAATCTACCCCTCCACCCATAACCCTACTTTCTCTACATGAATGCCCAGGATTACCGCGTATGCCGCGCAATGGTTAGCAACAGCAATCTGCCTTAATGCCTCACTGTGATCATCAAAAAGTCAACACCCTTATGAAATTGCTCATTTGCCAACGCAGAAGAAAATGGTCGAAATGCCACTGAGGACGTACATCCGTTGAACGGGACATTCATTGTCTTTACAAATCAATGAATTTAAAAAACAAAATTAACAAATCAATCTACCAGGGACATACTCAGGGCCACATGGTTTCGCAGCCCTCAGAAGTAAAGTCGCTAAGTTGGAAATGGCTAGTTTCCATACGCGCGTCAGTAGCTATTCGAAAGCGACGGGCGGGCGAATCAGTTCAAAGGCGGCCGCGAGCCTACAATATTATCCAATAGGTATGGGGTCTACCGCTTCGGGCCGAGTGATCCTCTTCACGACCGGCTGTTCCGCCGAATGATTTTCCCCTGCATTGACGAATGTAAAACCTCTGCTGTTCCAGGACCGATCTCAATCTGATAGGGATTGAGAACGGAATATTTTCTCCTTACTTGCTATCGGGCGTAACGGCGCTCGTTTGCAACACCAACAGAGTGAACGTCTACAGCTGTTGGTCAGGGTATCCAGCTACTGGGGTCTTTTCGCTCACAGATTATCCGCAACGACGGGTACAAGGTCAGTCCACGCCATTGATCACTGGCGATCAAAATGTCGCGCTATCATCGGCGCGTAAACAAGGAATAAAATGGACACTCCCACCAAAACTGCTTTCGCATCCACTGCAATTCTGGGCGCCGGCCTCATGGGGGTTGGAATCGCGCTGCACCTTGCTCGTCACGGGTTGCAGGTCAGGCTCTACGACCCGCAACGTGAGCGGTTGGCGGAGATTCCAACAGTAGCCAGCATGATTCTCAACGAATTGGTGGCTGCCGACCAGTTTGACGACGCTGACCGGGACGTGACCTTGTCGCGCCTGATACCCGTCAGCACGCTGACTGAATTGGCAGATATGAATCTGCTCATCGAGGCGGTACCCGAGCGACTGCCGCTAAAACAGTCCCTTTATCGGGAGCTGGAAGGCATCGTCAGACCCGACTGCGTGTTCGCCAGCAACACCAGTGGTTTTCCACCAGACAGCCTTGCAGAAGGGCTGAAACATCCCGAGCGTCTGTTCATTGCGCACTTCTGGAATCCTCCGCATTTTATTCCGTTAGTGGAATTGGTGCCCGGTACCGCCACCGATCCTCAACTTGTCAAAAAAGTGCGTGTGATGCTTGAGGCCATGGATCTGGAAGCCGTCGTACTCGAGAAGGCGGCGCCCGGCTTCATCGGAAATCGCCTTCAATTTGCCCTGCTCCGGGAAGCGCTGCATATCGTCCAGAGTGGTATCGCTGATGCGGACACAGTAGATAGGGTCATGCGGGCTTCATTGGGCCGCCGCTATGGCATGGTCGGCCCGCTCGAGGCGGCCGATATGGCCGGGCTGGATACCTTTGTAGACATCTCTTCGCACCTGATGCCGCAGTTGGCGCAAGGTACCGAAGTCATTGAGCTACTCAAGGAAAAGGTGGAGGCGGGGTATACCGGCCTGCGCAGCGGTCAAGGCTTCTATCGCTGGGATGAGGCGCGCCATGAACGTTTGCTGAGTCGGCGCGGGCACCAGTTACGGTATGCGCTCAAACCCTGAACCGACTAAGCAGGAGCACGCCTTCCAAGCAAGGACTCGCTAACCGACTGCATACCACCCGCGACATCAATGGCCTGGGGCCAGATTCATAAAAACAATAATCGCTGGCCAATGAGCCAGCAACTGGAGATTTCATGAGTATTCTGATTGCCCTTGCGGCTCTTGGTCTGTTGATGCTCGCCGCATACCGTGGCTACAGCGTTATTCTCTTCGCTCCGATCGCTGCGCTTGGCGCAGTCTTGCTGACCGATCCGAGCGCCGTGGCTCCGGCCTTCACGGGTCTGTTCATGGACAAGATGGTCGGTTTCATCAAACTCTACTTTCCGGTTTTTCTACTCGGAGCAGTGTTCGGCAAGCTCATCGAGTTGTCGGGGTTTTCCCGATCGATTGTTGCTGCTGCGATTCGACTGCTAGGGCGCAAGCAGGCGATTCCGGTCATTGTGGCCGTATGCGCATTGCTGACCTACGGAGGGGTGTCGCTGTTTGTCGTGGTGTTCGCAGTTTATCCATTCGCCGCCGAGATGTTTCGCCAAATCGGCATTCCCAAAAGACTGATGCCGGCAACAATCGCCCTCGGTGCGTTCTCTTTCACGATGGACGCGTTACCCGGCACGCCGCAGATCCAGAATATTATTCCCACCAGTTTTTTCAAGACTACCGCCTGGGCTGCCCCATGGTTGGGATTGATCGGTTCAATCTTCGTGGTCGTGGTCGGTCTGGCATTCCTGGAACTGTGGCGTCGACGCACCCAGCTTGCAGGTGAGCGTTATGGCGACACTGCAGACCTGCGTAACGAGCCGGATACGCCCGAAGACATTACCTTGGCTCATCCCTTGATAGCGTTGTTGCCGTTGGTCCTGGTTGGCGTTCTGAATTTCTTTTTCACTCGCTGGATTCCCCAGTGGTACGGCGCCAGCCACAGCCTGACACTCCCTGGATTGAGCGCCCCCATACAAACTGAAATCGCCAAGATCACGGGTATCTGGGCGGTAGAGGCCGCACTGCTTTCAGGCATTATCGTCGTTGGGGTCTTAGGTTTCCGCAGCATAAAAAACAAGCTCGCCGAAGGCAGCAGAACCGCTGTGGCCGGCGCAATGCTGGCCTCGCTGAACACTGCGTCAGAGTACGGATTTGGTGCAGTCATCGCTGCTTTGCCCGGCTTCGTTTTGCTCTCTCAGGCGCTACAAACCATCCCTAACCCGCTCGTCAATGAAGCCGTAAGCGTCACTTTGCTAGCAGGTATCACTGGCTCGGCATCAGGGGGTATGAGTATTGCGCTGGCCGCGATGGCCGACAACTTCATTGCCTCAGCCAATGCAGCCGGCATCCCACTGGAAGTTTTGCACCGCGTGGCGTCTATGGCCAGTGGCGGCATGGACACTCTGCCCCACAATGGCGCCGTCATTACCTTGCTGGCAGTCACTGGCCTGACACATCGACAGGCCTATGGCGGTATATTTGCGATCACTTTAATCAAGACACTTGCAGTCGCCTTTGTGATCGCCGTCTTTTACCTCACGGGCATCGTTTAAAAAGTGCGGGACGAATTCGAATAGCAAAACCGCTCTGGTTGCCTGGAAACCAGCGGCGGTAACCTGGACTTGGTGAACAGGCTGTCCGCTGCTGGTATTCGCGTAATCCTGGGATGGATACCGATTGAAAATCTGCCCGATACCCGATCCCAGCGCCGCTATGACGCCCTCGATGCCCGGAGCAACTATCCCTTGGATATTTGCTACTCCACTATCACGCGCACCCTTGCCAGATTACCGACCCGCGTAAACTCCGTCGTGCCGTCCCCTTCTCGCTGGGCTATCACACGGAGCACAGGATAGTAGGTGCCAGGTTTCGAGTAAACGAATGTCTTGTGTACAGCGAGGGTTTCTGACGGCTGTTGAGGAAGTGGCGCGTCTAAAAAATCATCGTTGCCCGTTTGACTCCATTCTGTTTTGACAATTTTGCCAGCAGATGGCGGGACTGAAATGTCACCAAGAAGCGTGATGTGCTGGCCGACCTTGGCAGTGATTCTCTCACCGCTCCTGGACGTCAGTTTTACGACTGGCTGGATGCCTTGCCTGGCTGACGCATCTGCAGGTAATGAGACCTGGCCATTATCGAACGCATACTGAGTGGAGCGAGGCGGCGCTACATCGTTTTCAACCCAAGCGCTTACATCCCTGACGGCTTGTTCGAGAATGCCGTTGTAATCAATGAGTCTCACGAACTGATTATCGACCGAGCCCGAAGCAACAACACTGCCATCCAGGTGGTCTGCATTGTCGTTTAACCAGATCCGCACCTTCGCGTCGTACTGCCCGGCCTCTCCTGCCTTCAATCGACGGCCATACCAGTCGGCATGCCAAGGGTAGGCATCGACATCAAGTGCGTTGGCGATCACTATCATCCTGCTGTTTATCTTGCCGGTATAACTACCGCCTCCGCTGACACCGGCGCTGATTACTGGGCCTACCTCTTGCGGACGTTGGGGGTAGCGCGGCGAACCGTCTGCGTGACGAAACTGGTCCCACACCGTAAATCCACCAGAAGCCGGGACCTGATGCCGATGGTAGGAGGTCAGCGCAATGGCCCAGCGATTGTCGACACGAATCCTGGTGCCATTTTCAAGGGTATTGAGCGTATCGGATTGATTTTGCGCGGCCAGAATAATGACCCCATGCTCGGCATCTAACGACCCAAGCAATTTTCGGCTGCCCTCCTCTGCGCCTTCGAGAGTAAAGTCAAGCCAAGCGCTGTTTTTGAAGTGCGGCAGCCCCGCCAAGTGCAAGCGTAGAGGCTTTCCAGCTGAGTCGCGATCTATCTTCTGAACCGACACTACGCGGTCAATCTTTGCCCTTCGTACAAGACTGCCCAGAGCAGATTGCTCGGTACCGAGGTAGCCAGGTTTTCTCCAGAAGTCATCTGCATATCCGGGATCGATATTCTTGACCGTATTGGCAAACCCCAGTAAACCCTGCGGGTCATTGAGACCCAGAATGTACGCATAATTGTCCCAGCCGCGCAGCGGTACCCCCATCGCTGTAACCTCCGCAAGAACGGCGGCCTGAGTGGCGTCGAGTCCTGCAAAAGGATCGCCGCTACCTCCCGGTCGCATAGCGTCGGCAATGTGAGGAGCCTTATCTTCGAGTACGAGACGTGCAAAGGCACGCACGAAAAAATTGGTAGGGATGGATGTCGGCACACCTATGACGAAAGGCACGGCCCCATCCCATACACCTGACGAGTTCTCCGCTGCCGCGACAGTCAGATAGGATCCACCGCTGCCACCGTAGATGTAGCCGCGGATCTGAGAAACAGGCAATCCATAATATTTGCCAGCGACCACTTTCGAGAATTTTGCAGCAGCGGCATTGGCTCGGTAGCCAGAGGGCGAAACAGTATCCACCGTATACGCACCACTGTCAGCACCAAATTTGATTACGCTATCGGGAACACTGCCATCGCCCAAGGGGTATACCTTGTGGAAGAAACGCCCCTTCCATTGCGCTTTCGGTGGGAAGAAAAAACTGAATTTAACATCGGTGCCTTCGAAGTGCCCGGAAACGCGGTGCGTCAGAACAGGGCTTTTCAAATCCTCCCGACTGTCTATAACCGGGCGATCAAACTGCGGATCGATGCAGTCTTGGGTAATGAACATTATCCCGCCCGGTGGTGTTACACAGTTCTGAGCTTGAGACGCTGCCGAGGCGGTTGTGGACCACCCGCTCAGCGATACGGCGATGGCCAGTGCTACATATTTGGGAGTAACGGGCTTCGTATCGAAACCGTTAACGCGGTGGGAGTCTTTGGCATAAGGGGAAGGCCCCAGAGACGGGTTTTTATCGATGTCCATAATATCTGTAAATTCCTCAAGCGCACCAATGAGGGAACAGCGAAGCGCTGCGGGCAGCCAGCTATGCTGTCAGCAGCTCTTTAAGATGCATGACTGCGCTTTCCGGCGTTGTTAGAACAGGACCATTGAAAACCTTACGTACTTCACTCGCAGCCTGGGTCATGGAAAACTGAGCAAAACAAATCACGTCATATCCCGATAAAGCCGCTGCAGTTTCACGAACAATCCGATTGTGCTCCATTGCACCTCCTTTTTTCAAAGCCTGCAGAGCGCCTTCGCAAAGTATCGGGGTGACTTCGATTGACTTACCCACCGATGATGCATAATCAGTGAAATCATCGAGTATTGGACGGACTGCTGGTGCGAATGTGGTGAGCGCCGCGATGCGTGAGCCCATCGACACCGCTTCGATCACCATGGCTTCGTTGGGCTTCAAGACCGGCTTGGAGTAACGCCGCTTGCACACATCCATCGCATCGGTAAAGGCCGAACACGTATAAAGAACTGCATCGGCATCAGCGGCGAACGCGTGGCTCGCCAAATCGTGGATACGTCGCCTGAGATTGTCGGTCAGACTTCCGGAGGCGGCGATGTCGACAGAGAGAGAGTCATCCCAAAGATTCATAAGCTGGGCTTCGGGCCACAGCGATCGGAAGGCCTCATTAATCGGCCTGATAGAAACATCGGTTGCATGAATCAGAAATATGCGCGGTTGTTTGGACATGAATTCTCCACTGTCTACAATATTTGACGTTCGCGGGCGTGCCTAACCTGGCGCTTAAAGTCTGCGAAGCAGGTGCTTACTGAGCTGTCCAGCCCCCGTCTACCCTCAGAGAGGTGCCGGTTATCATTCGCGCAGCAGGGCTCGCCAAATAAACAGCAGCACTGGCAATGTCCTCGATCTTCGCCATGCGCCCCATAGGTATCTGGGATACCAAAAAAGCTTCCTTTTCAGGGGTGTCGACAATTTTACGAATCAGTCCGGTTTCAACGAACGTCGGGCACAGCGTGTTGACACGAATCCCCTGTTGAGCCAGTTCGACAGCCATTGCCTTAGTCAGCCCTTCTATCGCATGTTTCGTCATGCAATAGACTGTACGATTTGGAGAACCGACATGCCCCATCTGAGATGACACATTGATGATGACTCCATTGGCAGGAAGGTTTTTTTCCAACATTTTTATTACTGCAACCTGACACGCTACAAAGCAGGCCCGCACATTCAGGTTCAGCATCGCATCCAGATGATCGTCGCTGACCTCCTGAATAGGTTCTGGGTGGTTGGTACCTGCGTTGTTCACCAAAATGTCCAGCGTATCAATGCCAGATATCAAGGCTCGCACTGCGGCACTTTGTGTGACATCGCAAACCTTGACTTCTACTTTTCCGCCCCTCCTGCGAATGATGGCTGCGACATTGTCCAAGCTTTCTTCCGTGCGCCCTACCAGAACCAAATCTGCGCCGGCGGCACTGAATGCCAAGGCTATTCCCGCTCCGATCCCCGCGCCTGCACCGGTAATCAATGCAACTTTTCCGTCAAGCCGAGACGACGGAAATACCATTGCTTCTAGCTCGTCCGACACACCGCTCCCCTTATAGAATTTTCAACCGATACCTACCGAACCCGAGCAGTTCAAAGAGGAAACAGTTATTCCACGATGCCGGCGTAGGGCACATCGTGTTGACCGTAGCGACGAACTCGAATATTGGCCTGCTCGCCATGGCCAGCGAACCCTTCAAGCGCGCACAGCCGCGAGCAGTAAGAGCCGATCAGCGCTGACGCTTCATCAGTGAGTACGCGCTGATAAGTGCACGTTTTCAAGAACTTGCCCACCCACAATCCACCCGTATACCTCGCCGCCTTTTTGGTAGGTAGGGTGTGATTGGTACCGATTACCTTGTCTCCGAATGCGACATTTGTACGTGGCCCTAGAAAAAGAGCGCCATAATTACGCATGTTTTCCAGAAACCAGTCTGGGTTGGTGGTCATGACTTGGACGTGCTCAAACGCGAGGTCATTGGCGATAGTCAGCATCTCATCGTTACTGTCTGCAACAATGACTTGTCCGAAATTTTTCCATGATTGACGAGCCACGTCGGCGGTTGGGAGGATCTGAAGCAAACGCTCGACCTCAACAATTGTGTCGCGAGCAAGCTTTTCAGAGGTGGTCAGTAAAATTGCTGGCGAGTCAGGTCCGTGCTCAGCCTGGCCAAGCAAGTCAGTAGCACACAGCTCCCCGTCTACACTGTCATCCGCGCTTACGAGCGTCTCAGTTGGGCCGGCGAATAGATCAATACCGACACGGCCAAAGAGCTGACGTTTCGCTTCAGCGACAAAGGCATTACCGGGCCCAACCAGAATGTCGACGGGAGAAATGGTCTCGGTTCCGATCGCCATCGCCGCGATAGCTTGAACACCACCAAGACAATAGATTTCATCTGCACCGGCCATGTGTTGTGCGGCAACGATTGCGTGAGCAGGCTTACCATTGAACGGTGGCGCACAGGTGACTACACGCGGCACCCCTGCAACCTTGGCCGTGATGACTGACATGTGAGCCGAAGCGAGCAGCGGATATTTCCCACCTGGTACGTAGCACCCCGCGGCATTCATGGGAAGATTTTTATGACCCAGAATCACACCTGGTAACGTTTCAACTTCAACGTCTTGAATGCTCGCTCTCTGATGTACAGCAAAATTTCGAACTTGGGCTTGGGCGAATTTGATATCGGCTATGTCACGACTGGTCAATTGTGAATAGCACGCGTCGATTTCCTCAGCCGACAAGCGATAACTTTCGCGCTCCATACCATCATATTGGATTGCCAGTTCCCTGACAGCGCGGTCTCCACGTGTTTCTATGTCGGCGAGTATCCGCTCTACAGTAGCACGCACCTGAAGATCAGACGCCTTCACTGCGGCCGCTTCTGCACCTTTCTTCAACCATCGGGCCATGTAGGGGCTCCTTTTTTGATGGGCATGCACAAAATTGCATACGTATGCATACCCAATCATAATGAGTTTGATGTGGTTTGAAAATAGGCTCCTGCGTAAGATTGAAAACTCTACCAGTGGTAAGGATTCGTTTTCGATGGTCGACAAGAATCGTCGCCTGATCACAGCACATGATGTGGCTCGGTTGGCTGGGGTTTCTCAGTCAGCCGTTTCGCGCACCTACACCAAAGGGGCAAGCGTCTCCCCCGCCACCCGGGAGAAGGTCGAGGCCGCTGCTGCTGCACTCGGCTATCGACCAAACCTTGCTGCACGGTCTTTGATCACACGTCGATCCAACCTGATCGCCGTGGTCGTGCCAAGCATGGCCAATCCATTCTATTCCGCCGTTCTCGAAGCATTGTCCCAAGCGTTTGAGCTGAAGGGATACAGGGTATTGTTGTTTTCAACGGCCTCCAACGATGATTCCGATCCCATTCTCGAGGATGTACTGCGATATCGAGTGGAGGCAGTCATTCTCGTGTCCTCAACCCTGTCCTCGTCATTCGCAGAGGAATGCAAACAGACTGGACTACCTGTCGTTCTATTGAACCGAAAAAATGATAGCCAAACCGTCTCCAGCGTCACCAGCGACAACGTTGAAGGCGGACGGTTGACCGCTAACTTCCTGATCGCCAGTGGACACCAAAATCTCGCTTTTATTGCTGGCAATGACCTGTCTTCAACCAGTCGCGATCGCGAACTGAGTTTCACCAGGGAAATCCTGAGCAACGGCCTGCCACCGCCGATGCGGGAAATCGGCAACTTCTCATTTGACGGAGCGATTATTGCGACCCGACGTCTACTCGCAGCCCGCCAGCCACCGGATGGGATTTTTTGCGCCAATGACCTGATGGCGATTGCAGCGCTGAATGTTGCGACGAAGGAATTCGGTCTCACACCTGGGAAAAACATCTCAATCGTGGGCTTCGACAATATTGAAATGGCCAGATGGCCATTGATAGGCCTGACGACCTATGTCCAGCCGACAATGAGTATGGTTCAACGCGCTGTAGAGATCGTCAGCGCCCAGCTATCAGAGTCATCAGTAGCGCCTACCGACCAGGTCATTACCGGCAGCCTAATCGTCCGCCAGACGGCACGCCTGCCCTCCTCCGGCTTGATATACGTAGGGGATGAGACTCATTGGAGGGACGACTCTGTCAGCTAAATCCTAGCCCCTCACTGGTTGGTCGGCTCTCTTTTAAAATGGGCATCCAGAATAGATCCCAATGCTCTGATGTCTCCGACGGCATCCGGGCCGATGATAGAAAAAACCCGCCGTAGCGGGTTTTTCAAGGTCATCAAAAGTCTACTTGACAGGCACTATCGAGAAAGCACCGGTGGCGATCATCGCACCCATAATCAGGAAACTGAGAGCGAATGCCCACTTCATGGTGTACTTCTGATGATCGCTGAACTCGACACCTGCCAGACCACAAAGCAGATACGTAGACGCGACCAGAGGGCTGAGCAAATGCACTGGCTGGCCGACCAGAGAAGCACGACCGATTTCAGCATGAGTGATCCCATAAACCTCAGCTGCCTTGGCCAATACTGGAAGTACCCCGTAATAGAAGGCATCGTTCGACATGAAGAAGGTGCCAGGGATACTCGCCAACGCGGTGATAGGCGCCATGTAAGGACCCCAGGTATCTGGAAGCATCGCCAGGAAGCTTGCAGACATTGCATTAACCATACCGGTACCCGACAGGATCCCGGCGAGGATACCTGCGGCCAGAAAGATTGCGATCTGGTTGAGAGCCGTCGGGGCATGGGCTGCGATGCGACGACGCTGATCTGCCATGTCTGGGTAGTTGATTACCAAGCCTACCGAGAACGCGACCATGAACAGAACGGCAAGCGGCAATAGCTCCATGACCAACGCTGTCATCAAGCCAATGGTGAGCAGCGCGTTGAGCCAAAAGAGCTTCGGACGGCGCAAATCCTCATCTTCCTGCGACATGGAAGGCAGACCTGTGACGTCCTCGTCATAGGCCGCAACTTCAGCATCATGAGGCAGTACGAGCTTGCCCAGCCGACTGCGCTCGCGAAGACCGATGAAGTAGGCAAGTGCCATAACGCCTATGAATCCGACAATCATCGACGGGATAATCGGAATAAACAGATCCGAAGTGTCCACCTGCAGTGATGCAGCAGCACGAGCCAACGGACCACCCCAAGGGAGAAGGTTTGTCACACTCGCCGCAAGGATGACTACGCAGGTCAGCGCAAGCGGGTTGAGCCGTAGCCGTTTGAACAGCGGTAACATGGCGGTGACCGTAATCATGTACGTGGTCGAGCCATCACCATCCAGGGAAACCATACCAGCCAGGAGCGTGGAGAAGATCACCGCTTTGACCGGATCACCCTTGATGATTTTCAAGAAGGTGCGAATGATGGGGTCGAACAACCCTGTGTCGAACATCATCCCGAAGTAGAGGATGGCGAACATCACCATAATCGCTGTGGGTGCAACCTTTTTCAGGCCGTCGATCATCATGTTGCCCATTTCAGGGCCGAAGCCACCGATCAGAGCAAACACAATGGGTGTGATCGTAAGTGCGACCAAGGGCGACAGCCGCTTGCTCATGATCAGGGCCATAAAGGTCACGATCATGCCGTAACCAAGCAAAGACAGCATTTGTATGTCCTCGATTAAAAGTACAATTGTTTTTATGATTTAGCGCTTATGCGCTGTCGAGAATCAGTTTGGCTACCGAATGGTTCAGTCACTTCGTGCCAGACAACAGCTGTCAGCTCATGTGCAACCCGCCATTGATCGAGAAGTCAGCGCCATTGGCGTATCCAGACTCCTCAGACGCCAGCCAGGAACAGATCGCCGCATTCTCCTCAGGGTTACCCAAACGGCGGGACGGAATTTCGTTAATGATGCGATCCATTGCATCCACCGTGGTTATTGATTTCATCCTAGGCGTTGCGACATAGCCTGGAGAAACTGTGTTGACAGTCACGCCCCGAGATCCCACTTCTTTGGCCAGCGCACGGGTAAAGCCTCGAATCGCCGACTTAGCCGTTGAGTAATTGACCTGCCCTACCTGCCCTAATTGAGCGTTGACCGAAGAGATGTTTATCACTCGCCCCCATCCACGCGAAACCATACCGTCGATGACCTGTTTGGTCACATTGAAAAGGGAGTTCAAATTGGTGTTGATGACTGTCGTCCAGTCACTAGGCTGCATGTCACGGAAAACCACGTTGACCGCTGTCCCCGCGTTGTTGACCAGCACGTCTACGGGGCCGACGTCCTTGGTGATTTTTTCGAAAGCGAGCCTGGAGGACTCCCAGTCCGCGACGTTACCTTCAGAGGCAATGAAGTTGAAACCGAGCTTCTTTTGCTCAGCGAGCCAGGCAGTCTTGCGCGGGGAGTTAGGGCCACAGCCCACAACCACAGTGAAGCCATCTTTGGCGAGGCGCTGACATACGGCAGTACCTAAACCGCCCATTCCAGCTGTGACGAACGCGATGCGCTTAGACATACAGACACTCCTTTTTTGATTTTTTGTTGGGAGTACGACTTGCGGGCCAATGGACCGATGGGCCAATGACTCTACTAAACGTGAGCCGGCATTGTTTTGCAACGCAATGGGGTACAATTCGTAAAAAGGCAACGTTTCAGTTCAAGGATGCCGCGCTCTATCCCAGGTTTTGGGTTGTCAATCACGCTGACCGGCCAATACATCGGCCCAAACACACCTGTGTCACGCTAATTTCCGGTCAAATTGCCATTTTGCATTTGAGCCCACTTAAAAGCTGTTCTCTTCAAGAGAACGCAGGCCACTTTTAGGCAGTACACCCCACTTGTTCAACCACCCCAGCCCCTCATTGGTCGCGATTAGCGGGCGATATTCGCACCCGATCCAACCCTCAAAGCCACTATCTCCAAGAAACTTGAAGACTTCGGCGAATTTCAAGTCGCCGGTACCGGGTTCGTGCCTACCCGGCCAGTCGGCAACCTGGATGTGCTTAACGCGGTCGATCCGGGCTTTCAAAACACCCAAGCCATCCCCCGTCACCAAATGGGCGTGATACAGATCCATGATCAGGCCCAGCTCAGGGATAGCGTCCAGCACAGGTGACGCCAAATCGAAGTCGCATAGATAGTAGCCAGGCATCTCAGTGGCACTGATGACCTCGATGAGGCAGGTGATGCCTTGATCAGCGAAATAATCAACGGCATACCGCAAATTCCCCAGATAAGTCTGGCTATCGGTGCTCAGTTCGCCGGTAATTCTAGTACCCGACATCAGGTGGATCTGGGTGCAACCCAACTGGCTCGCGTACTCCGCTGCCGTGGCTAAGCCCGTCCTGAACTCAGAATCACGCGAAGTCGCTGCAGCCAACCCCTTCGTCAAGCCCACAGGCGCCGCAAACTGCACCATCTTCAATTGATGCTCGTTCAACAACTCCGAGATGAGTGACGCTTCATAATCGTAGGGTGTGGGAAACTCAACCGCCCGAAACCCTGCCGAGGCAGCGGCCTCGAAACGTTTGAGAAAAGGCTTTTCCGTAAACTGGAATCCCAGGTGCGCGTTGAAATTGAGCATTTTGCAAAGCCTCTGACAGGTGGAAATAGAGTGTTCAGACTTTCAGGCAAGCGCGAAGCTTGAGGACCGCACTGTCGGGGGTGGTGAGAATGTTCAGTTGAGATGTTTTCTTGGCCGCATCTGCCGCTGTCACCATCGAGAATTGCGCAAAGCACACAAGATCCTGCTCCTCGATACGACCCACGAGCTCAGCAATCATCTGGTCGTGAAGCTCTGCGTTGCCGGAGCGCAACACTTCCAACGCCTCTGGGCAGGTAAAATGTGTCAGATCAAGGGGCTGCGCCGCTGCGCTGGCCGCCTGCATGAATTCTTCAGCCATGGACTTGATAGCCGGAGGGAATGTCGCCACGATGGCAATTCGAGAGCCGTGCGAGATAGCCTCGTCAATCATCGCCTCGTTGGGCTTGAGGACGGGTATGGACAGCTCGCTTTTGCACAGGTCAATGGCTTCACTAAAGGCCGAGCAGGTAAACAAAATCCCATCTGCCCTTGCGCCGACGGCATAGTGCGCGAGTGATAGAAAGCGCTGCTTCAGCTCATCAGTAACACGCCCAGCGACGGCCAGATCTTGGGAAAGCGAATCATCCAGCAGGTTTGTCAATTGAGCCTCAGGCCACAATTTAGCGAACGCCTGGTTGATCGGCTCAATAGCCACTGAGGTGGCGTGGATGAGAAAAATACGTTTGGCTGTCATGGAAAATCTCTGTCTTCGTTCTTGATACGGAAATTTCGTGCGAAGCGGATGCCGTAACAAGCAACGGTTGGTATGGTATTTCGATGAAACGAAGTGCAAATGCAATTGCATTCCGCAACGTACCGTTCAGGCGCACTTACTCTTGATGAAGCCGATGATAAAAAAAGATCTCGCCGAGCAATTGGCCCCAAAGATCATTGACATGGCCCGGGCACGCTCCATGCGCGCTGGCGAGCCGTTGCGCGAAGAAGCCTTTGCCAAAGAGCTTGGTGTTTCGCGCTCCCCCATAAGAAGGGGGTTTGCACTGCTTGAGGAGCTCGGCCTGGCAACGAAAGAGCCCAATCGCGGCTATTACCTGACCTGCGATGCCAGCGCAATCGACATCAGTGACAAGCTTCCGGATGCAGATCCTTTCGAAGATTTTTACCTGCGTGTCGTTGACGACGTGCTTCGCGGTGACGTTCCTACTACTTTTTTCGAAGCAGAACTGATCCGTCGATATGAGGTGCCTCGCGGACAACTCATCAAAGTGCTGAATCGACTGGCCAACGAAGCCATGATCGAACGCAAGCCAGGCCAGGGCTGGGAGATCAACAACTTCCTCCATGACTCTAACGCTCACATCCAAAGCTACAGGTTTCGCATGGCGATCGAGCCTGCAGCGATTCTTGAGCCGGGATACAAGGTCGACGAGGCGGCGTTTGCCAAGGCCAGACAAGTTCAGCAAGAGTTGCTGGACGGCGATATTTTTATCCTTTCCCGCTCTCAGCTTTTCCAGATTGGTGCGCAACTGCATGAGCTGATAGTCCGCTGCTCGGGCAATACTTTTTTTCTGGAAGCCATCCGGCGCCAGAACCAACTGCGGCGCTTTATGGGCTACAAAGCCAACGTCGACAGGACGCGACTGATCAATCAATGCCAGGAGCATATTCATTTGCTCGATCTCATTCAGTCGGGCCGTCGCTTCGAAGCCGCTGATTTCCTGCGCACCCACTTGGACATCGTAGGCCGCCTCAAGACAGCCAAAGAAGCGCAGGATGAGCTTGATCAACAGAAAATCATCGGCGACTCAGTGTCGACTTAGCTGGCAGGAACAGGCTCGTTGAGAATTATCACGCCGTCGTCGTCCCCATAGAGACGATCGCCATTGGCAATCGTCTGCCCTGCAAAGGTCACGCAATCGCCTACTTGCCCTTCGGAACGCTTGACCGACTTGCGCGGTGACACCCCCAGGGCTTTGATCGCAATAGGGAGCTTTTCAAGCACGGCCCGATCACGAACGTAGCCGTAGATAAGCACCCCAGCCCAACCATTCTTCACCAAGTCCTCAGCGATGATGTCCCCCAACAGCGCGCAGCGATCGCTCGCCCCGCCGTCCACCACCAGAACTTTCCCCACACCAGGCTCTGCGCTTAGCTCCTTGATGCGTGAATTGTCTTCAAAGCATTTGACGGTCACCGCCTCTCCAGTGAAATCCCTTCTGGCACCCAGATCCTGGAATAACGGTGTCAGTACCCGCGCCTTGTCGCCAAAATCATCACATAGATCAGTCGTTTTGAAAGACATAAACACTCCACGTTCCTGGGGTGAAAGCAATTTGTAAAAACAAAGGTTGCACAATCTGGATATTGATGCAATAAAATGCAATCTGTCGAGACGCAATTTTGACGACTGGACATCGAAAATACGATTCAGTCGCCAGACGGTAAAGGTCAGGCAACCGTCTTGACGCTATTGTATTTCGTCTGTACGCGGTACATAAAATTTTCGGGCAACCCCACGGCCTGCCTCAGCTTCCAATAAAAAGTTAGGAGATGGTGATGCGTATTCTTGTTCTTCCCTGCGATGGTATCGGCCCGGAAATCGTCGAGTCCTCGATGTCCGTCCTTCATGCAGTCAACAGAAAATTTAGCCTGGGTCTGACGTTCGACTATGACGACGTTGGCTTCAAAAGCCTTGAAAAGCACGGGACTACCCTACGCGACGAGATTTTGGAAAAGGCCAAGACATACGACGGCATCATCCTGGGCACTCAATCTCACGCCGATTACCCGGTTCCTGAAAAAGGCGGCCGTAACGTATCCGCTGGCTTCCGTATCGGTCTCGATCTCTACGCTAACGTCCGCCCCGCACGCACCCGCCCTTTCCTGACTTCGAACATGAAGGAAGGCAAGACCATGGATCTGGTGATCATGCGTGAAGCCACCGAAGGCTTCTATCCAGACCGCAACATGAGCCGTGGCTGGGGCGAAGTCATGCCTAGCCCGGACATGGCATTGTCGACCCGTAAAATCACTCGTCACTGCAGCGAGCGTATTGCACGCCGCGCTTTCGAACTGGCGATGAAACGCAACAAGAAAGTGACAGCAATCCACAAAGCAAACAGCTTCCATATGACTGACGGCCTTTTCCTGGAGGCTGTGCGTCACGTGGCCAAGGACTTCCCTGAAGTTCAGCTGGATGATTTGCTGGTGGACGCCTCCACTGCTCACCTGGTACGTAGCCCAGAGCGCTTCGACGTCTTGGTTGCGACCAACTTCTACGGCGACATCATCAGTGACCTGGCCAGTGAGCTGTCTGGTAGCCTCGGCCTGGCCGGTTCGATCATGGCCAGTGACGTGCACTGCGCAGCTCAGGCCCAACACGGTTCGGCACCGGACATCGCAGGCAAGGACATCGCCAACCCGGTATCGATGATCCTTTCCGTGGCCATGTTGCTACAGTGGATGGGTGAGCAGCGCAACAATTCCAACCTGGTGGCTGCTGCTGCCGAGATGGATCGTGCTATCGACGTTGTTCTGGAAAGCCCGGAAAAACGTACCCCTGATCTGGGCGGTAAGCTGGGCACCAAAGCGTTCGGTGAAGAAGTAGCCAAGGTCATCCTGGGCTAATTGAAAAAGGAGCAACGCAGTCGCGTTGCTCCTTTTTGCTCTATCGGGCATTTCCACACCAACAAGAATTCAACATCCAATCATCGCGAGCACTGATCACTATGGTTGGAGCGGGAGGATTAGCAGTGACTAAATTGTTGCTGGGCTGCATCGCCGACGACTTTACCGGTGGCACCGATCTTGCCAGTACACTGGTGCGCGGCGGCATGCGCACACTGCAGGTCATCGGCATTCCCAAAGAGCCCATCCCGGATGACATTGACGCGGTGGTTGTAGCACTTAAGACCCGCACATTGCCGGCAGATGAAGCGGTCAGTGAATCGCTGGAGGCCTTGGAGTGGCTTAAAAAGATCGGGTGTAGTCAATATTTTTTCAAATACTGCTCGACGTTTGATTCCACTCCGAAAGGTAACATCGGCCCGGTAGCCGACGCGATGATGGCGTCTCTGGGCATCGACTTCGCCATCGCTTGCCCAGCCTTCCCTGACAACAAACGCACGGTCTATCAAGGGCATCTGTTCGTAGGCGACGTACTGCTGAGCGAGTCAGGCATGCGTCATCACCCACTGACGCCCATGACAGATTCGAATCTGGTCAATGTGCTTCAGCAGCAGACCCGCAAGAAAGTAGGACTCGTGCCTTACAGCGCCTTGACAAGAGGCAACGGCTTGCTCAAGAAAACCATGGCGCAGCTCAAGGATTCGGGGTGTTCCTACGCTATCGTCGACGCATTGACCGATGATGATCTACGGGCAATTGCTGTCGTCATTGAGGATCACCAATTGGTCACCGGGGGTTCCGGGATTGCGATGGGCTTGCCTGGCAACTTTGGTCGCAAGGGCCTTTTGATCGGCAAAGACGCCGCCTCTGCGCTGCCGCCTGTTGGTGGTCTCAGTGCGGTGCTGTCCGGCAGTTGTTCAGTTGCCACAAATGCTCAAGTCGCGCATTGGCAGTCTACAAGACCGAGCTTTCAGATCGACCCACTTTCGCTTGCCAAAGGCGAAGATCAGGTGAAACAAGCGTTGGAGTGGGCTGAAAGCATTGTTCAGACCGAACCCGTACTGATTTACGGCAGCGCCAAGCCCGATACCGTGAAAGCGGCTCAAGACCTGCTCGGCGTCGAAGCAGCGGGACAGATCGTCGAGGACGCGCTTTCACGTATCGCGATTGGTCTGGTTGACCTGGGCGTCAGAAAGCTTGTCGTCGCTGGGGGTGAAACTTCGGGAGCAGTCGTGAAGGCGCTTGATCTAGAAGCGCTCCGCATTGGGGCGCCAATCGATCCTGGCGTGCCGTGGACAGTAGGCTTGAGAGATGTACCGATCGCCTTGGCGCTGAAGTCGGGTAATTTCGGTACCGTCGATTTCTTCGAGAAAGCATTGGGACAAGTGCAATGAGCGAGACCAAACTTCGCGAAGAAATAGTGCTGCTTGGCAAATCAATGTACGACCGGGGACTGACCCACGGTGGCACAGGCAACATCAGTGCACGGGTCGACGATGGCTGGCTTCTGACGCCAACAGGATCGTCGTTAGGCAGGCTAGATCCCGCGCGATTGTCCAAGCTCGATTGGAGCGGTCGCCATATCAGCGGCGACAAGCCATCCAAAGAGGCTCTCTTGCACCTGGCTATGTATGAAGAGCGACCCACAAGTGGTGCTGTGGTCCATCTGCACTCGACACACTCAGTTGCCGTTTCGGTGCTGGACGGGCTTGATCCAGAAGATCTGCTGCCGGCGATCACTGCGTATTACGCAATGCGCGTAGGCAAGCTTCCGCTCGTTCCGTACTACGCACCAGGTGATCCGGCGTTGGCTGACGCTGTGCGTTCGTTCTCAGGAAAGCACCATGCAATGCTATTGGCGCATCACGGGCCAGTGGTGGCGGGCTCTGACTTGAGCGCCGCCGTGGATGCTACCGAGGAGCTCGAAGCTACCGCGCAGCTATTTCTGCTGATTTTCCAACATAAATTCAAGACGCTGACACCTCAGCAGATCGCAGATCTGCAACGGCGGTACCCACAGCGCTAAGCGAGAAGACAAATGCGCCACGACCTGCTGAGCCTGGAAATATTCATGGCAGTTGCTGAGCAGAGAAACCTTACCAGGGCAGCTGAACGCTGCCACCTTGCGACTTCTGCTGTCAGCAAACGAATCAGTGAGCTGGAAGCCAAGGTCGGGGCCAGTTTGTTTGTAAGGTACCCACGCGGGATGGAGCTGACCCCGGCGGGACAGTCGCTCAGGCACTACACCTTACAGCTGATGGAAACACTGGGAAAAATGGATTCCGAGCTCGGTGAATACGGCTCAGGAACAAAAGGTCATGTTCGGCTGCATGCCATCACTTCCGCACTGGCGCAGCACCTGACCCTGGATATCGGTCGGTTCCTGAACAGTTATCCAGAGATCAAGTTCGACATTGAGGAACGGGTCGGTGCCGCCATCGTGAGAGCTGTGGCTGATGGCCGAGCTGATCTTGGGATCATCGCGGAGCAGACACCTGCGATGGGGCTCGAATCGATTGCCTACCGTACCGATGAACTTGTTGTCGCGGTGTCCGAGACGCACCCGTTGGCTGAGTTCACCGGTGTAAGGTTTGAACGAACATTGTCGTACGAGTTTATTGGCCCCCATCAAGAAAGCTCTGTCCATAACCTGCTCTCTGAGCATGCCAGCAAGCTTGGGACATCAGTTCGCCAACGAATTCGCGTCACCAGTTTTGAATGCATGTGCCAAATGGCCTCGGCAAATCTGGGCATTTGTATTCTTCCCCGTAACGTTCTGAGGCGCTATCTCAAGCCCCTTCACCTGCATGCCATCACCCTGGAAGAACCTTGGGCGCACCGGCAATTGAACATCGTGTCACGGAACTTCGAAGCATTGGCGCCCACAGTAAAAGCATTTGTGGGGCACCTGACCGCTTAACGTTCACATGAGGAGAACGCTTTCTTCTTGAAGCATCAATTTTCGCAAAGGGAGTCGTTGCTTAAGATCACTGTATCAAAGGGTGTCATACACCTCTCCGACTCACGAACACCCATGCAGGCCATATGATTTCAGCCATCGACCCACGGTTTCTCAATCATCTCCACATAGGTGAGCGCGAATACGCCTTTGTTGATCTCAAAAAAGTCGTCTTGCCGGAAAAACTTGTCGCCCTGCCCTATTCGCTGCGGATTTTGCTGGAGAACGTTGCACGGTGCTCTCCAGATTCGTTGCCTGACTTCCTGGAGTGCCTGGAGACTCAACGATCCGACTGCGAAGTGCCTTTTTTTCCGAATCGTCTGATGTTTCACGACACCACATGCCTCCCGGCGTTGGCAGACTTTGCCGGGATGCGAGATATGGTGACTGAGATGGGGGGAACGTCGGCCACGATGAATCCGATGATCCCTGCGGTGCTGACCATTGATCACTCCGTCATCGTGGAAAGCTATGCAGAGGCAGATTCGGTGGAGCGCAATCTGGACATCGACTACCGTCGAAACTCTGAGCGCTATCGCTTCATCAAATGGGCACAGGAGAGCCTGGACAACTTCAAGGTAGTGCCACCTGGCACCGGCATCATCCACCAAGTGAACATGGAATCGCTGGGCAAGGTAGTTTGGGAAAGCTGCTCTACTGATGGTGAGCCATTGCTGCACCCTGATGACATGGTCGCGACCGATAGCCACACACCCATGATCAACGCGATCGGTATTCTCGGTTGGGGCGTCGGCGGACTTGAGGGCCAGGCAGCCATGCTCGGAGAACCTGTTCCTATCAGCTTCCCCGAGGTCATCGGCATCCGGCTGACCAACCGCTTGCGCCCAGGTGTCACTGCCACTGACCTGGCACTGCGCGTCACCCAAATCCTGCGCGCGCGGGGCGTGGTCGGTAAATTCGTCGAGTTCTGCGGGCCCGGACTATCAGGGTTGAGCTGGGCTGCTCGCGGAACGCTTTCCAACATGGCGCCGGAGTACGGTGCCACGGTGGTATTTTTCCCGTTCGACGATACGACGATGCAATACATGCGTCTGACCGGACGCGACGATGACACTCTGGAAAAAATCAACGCTTACCTGCCTCTTCAAACGCTATGGCGTCATGACAGCAATCCTGAGCCGCAATTCACGGAAGTGATCGAGCTAGACCTGAACGCTATCGAGCTAAGCGTTGCAGGCCCGCATCAGCCGCATCAATGGCGCAAACTCTCAGATGCCGCGCTCTCATTCCGCCAGGACATCATGGGTGAAGGTGCCGATCTGATAGCAACTAGCGCCGACGAGAACGTCACTTTCTTCGAGCCATCTTTTGGCGAAGCTGTAAGCCATGGCGTGATCTCGATCGCCGCTATTACCAGTTGCACAAATACTGCCAACCCCAGCCAGATGATTCAGGCTGGGCTGTTTGCACGTAATGCTCGGGCTCGTGGCTTGCAGCGCAAACCCTGGGTAAAAACGTCTTTGTCACCTGGCTCGCAGGTGGTCGCCGACTACCTCGAAAACGCAGATTTGATGGCTGATTTCTCAGCGCTGGGATTCGATCTGGCTGGCTTTGGCTGCATGACCTGTATTGGTAACTCCGGCAAGCTGGAACCGCACATGGAAACGTTCGCCGATGAGGGACTCAAGACCGTCGTAGTGCTTTCTGGAAACCGCAACTTTGAAGGGCGGGTCAATCCGAAAGTCCAGATCGGTTACCTGGCATCGCCCGCACTGGTGGTCGCCTATGCAATAGCGGGCACGATCAACACTGATATCCAGCATCAGCCATTGGGCAAAGATGCTGATGGTAACGATGTATTTCTACATGAGCTGATGCCGCGTGACGATGAGGTGAACGCATTGGTCGAGCGCACGGTATTGCCGGAGCTGTTTCGCAGACGCAACGCGACACTCTGGAACGGCACTCATCATTGGCAACAACTGTCAGCGGTTGGCAGTGTCCAGTTTCCATGGGATCCGGCATCCACCTACCTGCGCCGCCCTATCTATCTTCAAGGCGTCAGCGCCCTGCCCGCCGAATCGCTGAGCATCACAGGCGCTCGCCCTCTAATGGTGCTGGGCGATAACGTCACCACCGACCACATCTCTCCGGCAAGCGCTATCCCAAGCGAAAGCCAGGCCGGGCAATGGCTACTTGATCGTGGAGAGGCAGCAGATGATCTGAACCAATATTCGACTCGACGCAGCAACCACGAAGTGATGATGCGTGGAGCTTTCGTGAACCGTGCAGTGAAGAATCAATTGCTGGTCGAACAGCCTGCAGCAGGCGGCTGGGCAAAAAACGTCGCCGGCGAAACCATGCGCGTTTATGACGCGGCGCTGACGTATGTCGAAAACAAAATCCCACTGCTGATATTCGCAGGCTTCAACTACGGCGCGGGGTCAAGCAGAGACTGGGCGGCAAAGGCTCAGGCGACCCTGGGGGTCAAAGCGGTGGTGGCTCGAAGCTTCGAGCGAATCCACCGCAGTAACCTGATTGGCATGGGTGTGTTCCCGATCGAATTCAAAGCAGGCCAGTGCGCTGCCGACCTCTCGCTCGACGGATCAGAGCAGTTTGATTTGAATGGACTCGATAGCTTGACCGTTGGGATCAACCCCATCCAGTTACTCATCACTCGAAATGGTCAGCAACACCTGTTCGAATTCGTCCTGAAGATAGATTCAAGCCAGGAAATTCTGTACCTGCGCCAAGGCGGCATTCTTCCTTACGTGGTTAGAAAAGTCGTTGCCAACACAACAACATCTAAAGGGAGCTACGTATGAACACCACCGACATCTGTGATCAGTTGAAAGACCTCGCTCAGTTTCTGCCGCCGAGTTTTGAAAATTTTGGTGGGCGGCATCAGTTCAGGGGTGAGGCGGTCACGATCAAGTGCTACGAAGACAGCTCAAGAATCAAGGAAACCATTGCCACAGACGGCCGTGGCAAAGTTCTGGTAATTGATGCAGGCGGCAGCGAGCGCTGCGCCGTGTTCGGTGACATGAGCGCTCAGACGGCGATCGACAACGGCTGGGAAGGTATCGTCATCAATGGGTGTTTACGCGATGTCAAAGCGATTGCTGCGATGCACATTGGTGTTCGGGCTCTCGGGGTTGTACCCAAAGGCTCCAACCGACAAGGTCAGGGTCTTTGTGGGATCGCGATCACACTCGCCAACATTACCGTTCAGCCTGGTGACCTGGTCGTCGCCGACGAAGATGGCGTGCTTGTATTAGCGGCATCAAACGTGAGTTTGATCGTCTGATTTTCAACTCGGAGCTGTGTATGTACGCATACGTTGGGTGCCGCACAACGCGAGAAAGAAACGCTCGCGGGGATGGCATCAATGTTTACCAGGTTGATCAGGCCACAGGATCACTTGCCCACATTCAGCTCCTGGACGGGCTGACCAATCCATCCTTCCTGACATTGAGCCATAACCAGCATTTTCTGTACTGCGTCCATGGGGATCGCGACGAAGCCAGCGCGTTCGCCATCGATCATGATGGGGCTTTGTCGTTGCTGAACACGGTCACAACGGGAGGCCTCAACCCGGTTCACCTGGCTATTGACCCCGAAAACCGGTTTCTGGTGGTCAGCAACCATTCAAGCGGCTCGCTCGCAGTTATCACGATCCAGACAGACGGAAAACTAGGCGAGCTTGTTCAATGCACGATGATGGAAGGGCCCATAGGGCCGCATCGTATAGAACAAAACAGTGCCAAGCCCCATTTCAATCCATTTGACCCGAGTGGGCGCTTTGTCATCGTTCCGGACAAAGGGCTGGACAGAATTTTCAGCTTCGAATTCGATTCCACCGGCGGTACATTCAAACCGGCCCGCGTGCCCTATGTGGTCAGCCGTGAAGGTGCCGGGCCACGGCATATTGCATTCCACCCGACCCTGCCACGTGCCTACGCTATCAACGAACTGGATTCGACCGTCACCACTTACGAGTTCGACAATGCAACGGGGGGGCTGACTGCATTACAGGTGCTCTCATCACTGCCAGAAAGCTTCGTCGGCACCAGCCGGGCTGCCGAGATTGAAGTGGATAAGGCGGGTCTGTTTCTGTACGCCTCCAATCGGGGTTACGACAGCATTGCGCTGTTCTCTATCAACCAGCAGAACGGGTTGCTCAGCTTTATCGAGGCATTCCCTACTGGCGGTCGGACGCCGCGCTTCTTTGCGTTAAGTCCGTCGGGCCAGTTCCTGTATGCGGCGAACGAGGATACCGACACCATCGTCACATTCTCGGTCGATCGCGCAACTGGGCGCCTGAGCCAGACAGAACAAATTGTGGAAACAGGCAGCCCGGTCTGTATGGTGTTCGCTGACCGCCGCGATTTTGCGTGATGAAATTATTTCTCAAGGGATTTAGCACATGGTGGGGAACGCCCGTCGTAGGGATAGGTGGTGCAATGCTTGCGACCTGGTTGCATTGGCCGCTGCCGTGGATCATCGGCTCGATGCTGGCCATCATCCTGGTGCGCTGCATCGGCTGGCATGTCAGCGAGATACCGAAAGGAAGAATTTCCGGGCAGTGGATGATCGCAACATCCATCGGCCTGCATTTCACTGCGCTGGTGCTGGACGAGATCATCCAACGCTTTCCCATGATGCTGCTTGTTGCCTTTCTTACACTAGGGATAGCACTGGTAGGTATCAGGTTCATGCATCGCCGTGGAATGGATCTGACTACGGCCTATTTCGCATTCATGCCAGCGAATTTTGCAGAAATGATCCAATTGGGAATCCGGCATGAGGCTGACGTAGGAAAAATCGCCGCAGCACACAGCGTCAGGTTGGTACTGATCGTTCTATGCGTGCCGCCCACCATGTTTTATCTAGCGCACGTTTTGCCCAACGCGTCCTATGCCAGGTTGCCCACAGATTGGCGCTGGCTGGCTCCGATGCTCGTGGGAGGAGCACTGGTGGCCATAGCCTGGAAGCGCCTTGGCTGGCCAAATCCCTGGATGTTCGGCCCCATGGCGCTGTGTGCGATCTGTACGGCGGTGTTCGATCTGCAGATAGCGTTGCCGGTAGAGCTGAGTCATTACGGGCAATTGATGATCGGCTGCGCGTTGGGTATCCATTTTGACCGGCAGTTCTTCAAATCAGCCCCGACTTACCTGCTGAAGGTGGCCGCTTTCACGCTGTCGATGATTGGCTTTACCGTCCTGATAGCGTGGCTCTTGAGCCACATCATCGATCTACCGACCTCCACACTTGCGCTGGGCATGATGCCGGGCAGCAGCACCGAGATGTATCTCACCGCAGAAGCTTTGCATTTGGCGGTTGGATTGGTGACGGCGATGCAGATCATGCGCTTGATCGTGGTGATGCTCTTTGCAGAGCCGATTCACAACCGTTGGGTAAAGCAAAGTACGGCACGTGGACGGAACGCCGAGTAAGAGGCTGGGGCAAGCAGGACTCTACAATCGTCGAAGAGCCCCACCGCACCACTGTTCAGGCATTTTCGGCAGAGTTCTGATCCTCAACACGCAACTTGAGTATCGGCGACTTGCGAGCAAACGACCCACTGAGGTGACGCTTCATCAGATGCGCCGCGTCCAGGTTGTTGCCCTGCTCCACCAGCTCGATCATCTGAATATGCTCGGCACATTGCTTGTAGAGACGCTTGCGGTCGATCATCGAGCGATACTCCAGCAGACGGCGCATGTTGTTCATCTGTTTGAGGATCATCAGGTAAAGCGGATTCCCGGAGAGCTTGATGAACTCTTCATGAAAGCGGATACCGTTTTTAAGCAGCACATCTGCCGGCAGCGTATCTATGCCACCGTCCAGCATGTCCTGCTGCTCCTTCTTCAGTCGACGCAGGACTTCCATGTCATGCTGGTAGGTCGGTTCGAGTAATGCTGCTGGCTCGATAAGCGACCTGACCTTGTAAATTTGCTCCAGCGTTTCTGGAGTCTTCGCAACGTCGAGGAAGCGCCAGCCATATCCAGGCTTAGGCTCTACCCAACCCACCTTGGCGGCCCGGTTGAGCATATCGATCACTTGCACCTTGGTCAGATCGTATCGATTACGTAAGAACTGCTCGGTCACTTCCTGAGGGATCAGATTGTTCAGCCAATCCTCGGAAAGCTTGTAATACTCCTCGGGCTCTTCGAGTGACCGCACCTCATCATTGAGCGCAACGACTTCGTGGGAACGTTCAAGGACAAAAAAACCTCGGTTGGCAAATTGCTCCAGATAGCCATCATTCGCAAGCGTGACCAGGGCCTCGCGGGCCGGAGACCGCGAGACCTTGAATTCATCAGCCACTTTCTGGGCGCTCATGTGCGCACCCACTTCGAGTTCTCTGACCTGAATTTTCTGGCGGATTTCTGCGACGATTCTTTGGACTAAAGCGCTTGAAGCCATTCTCGACTCGCTAACTCGTTGAATACCTGTGCCGGGAGCCTGATGCTGGCTTGGCTGATGCCGTCGAAGTATACGGCCAGCAAGCGGCTCCCGAAGCCTTTTCAGATCTGAAAGTGCCTGACCATCGAGTTCAATTCAGTGGCCAGGGTTGCCAGCGACTGAGAAGCGATCGTTGTCTGGTGCGATCCCTCAGACGATTGGATGGAGAGATCGCGGATGTTGAGCAAATTTCGATCCACTGACCGCGCCACCTGTGCCTGCTCTTCCGCAGCCGAGGTTATCACGAGGTTTCGATCGTTGATCTCGTCGTTTGCGGCAACGATTTCCGCAAGAGCTGTCCTGGCCAATTCGGCGAGTTCCAGTGTCTGCTGGGTCATGCTACTGCTGCTTTGCATGGTGCTAACGGCGCTGGCGGTGCCAGACTGAATGCCTCCAATCATTTGCTCGATCTCACGCGTAGACTGCGCAGTTCTGTGTGCCAGCGCCCGTACTTCGTCGGCAACGACTGCAAAGCCTCTGCCTGCCTCACCGGCACGCGCGGCCTCGATGGCCGCGTTGAGGGCGAGCAAATTTGTCTGCTCGGCAATGGTTCGAATTACATCCAATACCTTGCCGATGCGCTGGGCCTGAACCGCAAGACCTTCCACCTGCTCGGAACTCATCTGCATACCACAGGTAAGCTCCTGAATAGCTGTGACAGCCTCCATCATCCGTTGCTGTCCCTTGTCAGCAATGGTACGAGATGCCCGGGAAAGATCAGAAGTCGATGAGGCGTTTCTCGCCACCTCCTCGATGGCCGTCGTCATCTCGGTGACAGCCGTGGCGGCTTGCTCAATCTCACCATGCTGCTGTTGCAGATCTCGGCTGCCCTCGGCGGTCACCGCGTTCAGCTCTTCGGCAGCGCAAGCCAGTCTTGCGGACGAGCCAGTAATCTGCTTGAGCGTCGCCAGAAGACCGTCTTGCATGACCGCAAGCGCTGTGAGCAAGCGAGTGGCCTCATCGTTGCCATCTGGGGTGATTGGCTTGGTGAGGTCACCTTTGGCGATCGTTTCAGCCACGTGGACAGCCTCGGCGATTGGTCGAGTGATGCTCCTTATGAGCAGCCACGCTACGCCGATGGTGCCAACGCCCACCAGGAGTATAACCAGCACAATGCCTTTGACGGCATGAGCATATGCCCTCTCAGAATGATCACCGGCCTGTTCAGCCCCCTGATTCGCTCGATCAATCAAGTCATCGAAGTTTTTGGTCATCAGGTCGTATGAGTCGCGGATAGTCATCAGGAAAGCGCGAGCTGCTGCCTTGTCACCCAAGCGAGAAAGCCTGAGCAGTTCGAGATGATTTTCAGCGTAGGCCTCCAAGCTGCGGTTGAAGGCGTCCAGACGGATCCGCTCATCGTCAGTCGTAAGCAACTGCGCATAAATCTCCATCTGCTCGCGCACGCTTTTCAAGCGCCCGGCAGTTTTGTCTTCATAGGACTGCATCTCGCCATCAGTGGTCGACAGGATGTGCTGCATGGAGCCCATGCGATAGCGATTCAGCGAAGCGTTTGAAGACCCAAGCGCTCGCACGCGCTGCATCCAGTTGCCCTGAATGTCGGCAGCCTGCTCCTGCACATCTCGGATCTGGTGGAGCGCAAACAACCCCAAAAATACGCTCAGCAATGCAATGGCGGCAAATCCGATGAACGCCCTGGGAGCAATCCCTACTTTTCTTGACAGCATGACGTCAGCCCTACATTCAGATGACGAGAAGAAGCCCGGCGCATATGCGCGAGCGGTCTGACGCTCAGCCTGTGTGGGTGCCAAGCACCACCGCTTTGTCGATTACACATCTTTGTTTACCGAGTTTGAGAATGAGTGCGCTTGGCAATTCAGGCCGCGCTTTTTGTTGTGATCTCGAAGCCTGCAGCTACCTCGAAGGCGAAATCAGCATCCTCCAAGCATAAAATCATATTGCATTTTGGTTCGTCAATGTGCGAATCTTTTTGCATCGAGATATTATGAATTCGGCTAAAAGCCGGATTGCTTTAGCCCGAACCACCCCATATACGCTGACCTTGGAGCTCAAATTTGCTCTTCCCCATTCGCTAGCACGCACAACACCCGCCGCTAGCTGCCGGATGCTAAGGTGGCTATTTGTGCTTAAAAGTTTATTTCACACCATTACCTATAAAATTCCTCAAGGAACCCGTAATGCAGAGAAGAACCAAGATCGTCGCCACTCTCGGCCCAGCCACCGAAACCAGAGAGGCCATCGAGGGGCTGATCAAGGCAGGTGTTGATGTGGTGCGCCTGAATTTCTCTCACGGAAACGCTGAGGATCACATTGCGCGGGCGACTCTGGTGCGAGAGTTGGCTGCAGAAAATGGTCGCTTTGTGGCCGTGCTGGCTGACTTGCAGGGCCCGAAGATTCGTATCGCTCGGTTTGCAGAAGGCAAAGTAGTCATTGAGAAAGGGCAGCAGTTCGTCCTGGATGCCTCCCTGGACAAAAATTCCGGTGATCAGCATCGAGTTGGGATCGACTATGAGGCACTGATCACTGACAGCCGCCCGGATGACATCCTTCTACTGGACGATGGGCGGATCGAGCTTAAAGTTCTGCGCGTTGAAAGAACTCAGCTTCAGTGTGAGGTCATCGTCGGCGGGCCCCTGTCCAATAACAAAGGCATCAACCGCAAGGGTGGCGGCCTTTCAGCTTCAGCGTTAACGGAGAAGGATCGCGTCGACATCAAAACCGCAGCGACCATGAAGGTCGACTACCTCGCAGTGTCTTTCCCACGAGACGCAGCAGATATCCACCTGGCTCGCCAGCTCCTACATGAAGCTGGCGGTGAAGGCGGACTTGTCGCCAAAATCGAGCGCGCAGAAACGGTCAATGATGTGAGCATTCTGGATGCAATCATCGAAGCGTCGGAAGCGGTGATGGTGGCACGGGGGGATCTGGGTGTTGAAATCGGAGATGCCGAGCTGGTGGCCGTGCAAAAGCTGATCATCGATCGAGCTCGCGCACTCAATCGCGTTGTGATCACCGCAACTCAAATGATGGAAACCATGATCACCCAATCGATGCCGACCCGAGCGGAAGTCTTCGATGTGGCTAACGCCGTACTGGACGGTACAGACGCTGTCATGCTTTCCGCTGAGACAGCGGCTGGCGCCTACCCCGTTGAAACGGTTGTCGCCATGCATCGCGTTATCATGGGTGCAGAGAAGCATCCGCTCGCACACCGCTCCAAGCATCGCGTCGATGAGGTCTTTCACAAGATTGACGAATCGGTCGCGATGTCTGCCATGTACGCCGCCAACCACCTGCACGGTGTCAAAGCGATCATCTGCATGACTGAAAGTGGCGATACGCCTCGACTGATGTCGCGCATTCGCTCACACCTGCCCATCTTCGCCTTTTCGAGAAACACCCGAACCCAGAATCGGGTCACGATGTTTCGCGGCGTCACCACGATCCCGTTCGACTCTGACGACTATCCCAACGATGAAGTCAATCACCGAGCGGTAGATGAGCTCGTGCGTCGGGGCGTTGTGACCGATGGCGATCACGTATTGATTACCAAAGGTGACTACGCCAACGCACAAGGCGGGACGAACTCACTGCGGGTAGTTCGAGTCGGCGAAGCGATCCGCTGAGGAAGATAACCATGCACAACATCAATAACGCTAACGGTGAGGCGTCTGAAAACTGGCCACGCGACTTCGACATCCGCGCCGATTACGCCGAACAGCAAGAGTTGCTGGCTCATGACGCCTGCCAAAGCGTTGATATCGCCGTCCAGCATGACACCCCTTTGCAAGGTGACCGTTTAAATGACTAACAAAAGCCTGATCGTAAATGTCGTTGCACATGAAATCCTGGACTCGCGCGGCAACCCAACCGTTGAGGCCGTGGTGACACTAGCGGGCGGTATCAAGGCAACAGCAAGCGTTCCGTCGGGTGCTTCTACTGGATCTCGCGAAGCGCTGGAACTGCGTGATGGCGGCCCTCGCTATAAAGGCAAAGGCGTTCTTAAAGCCGTCGCCAATGTGAACACCGCCATTCGCGATGAGATCATTGGCATGGACGCTCTCAACCAACGTGCAATTGATGCCCAGATGATCAAGCTCGACGGTACAGACAGCAAGAGCAATCTGGGCGCCAACGCGGTTCTGGCTGTGTCTTTGGCAACTGCCAAAGCCGCTGCTGAGTACCAATCGATCCCCCTTTACGAGCACCTCGCTGCGCTATACGGCCAGGCGGGTCGCTTCAGCATGCCAGTCCCCATGATGAATATCATCAATGGTGGCGAACACGCTGATAATAACGTCGACATTCAGGAGTTCATGATTCAACCGGTCGGCGCGCCCTCGTTCAAAGAAGCGCTGCGTATGGGTGCCGAAATCTTCCACACACTCAAGCAAGTGCTCACAGAACGCGGCCTTAGCACTGCCGTAGGTGATGAAGGGGGTTTCGCTCCTTCGCTGAGTTCGAACGAAGAAGCGCTGGTGGTCATCAAAGAAGCCGTTGAACGTGCCGGTTACGAACTGGGCAAAGACATTACGATGGCGTTGGATTGCGCGGCCTCCGAATTCTACAAGGGCGGCAAGTACGTACTGGCTGGTGAGGGCAAATCTTTCGACTCTGGAGGCTTTGCTGACTACCTGGCCTCGTTGTGTGACAAATATCCAATTATCTCGATTGAAGACGGGATGGACGAGAGTGACTGGGCCGGCTGGGCTGCACTCACTGAAAAACTGGGTTCAAGGGTTCAACTCGTTGGTGACGATCTGTTTGTCACCAACACCACAATCCTTCGCGAGGGCATCGAGAAAGGCATCGCGAACTCGATCCTGATCAAGTTCAACCAGATTGGCAGCCTCAGCGAGACACTGGACGCCATCCGCATGGCGCAGGACGCGGGTTATACCGCAGTGATCTCTCATCGCTCAGGCGAGACCGAAGATACGACCATCGCCGATCTTGCGGTAGCGACCTGCGCAGGTCAGATCAAAACTGGCTCCCTGTGCCGCTCTGACCGGGTCGGCAAATATAATCGTCTGCTTCGTATCGAGGCAGCACTTCAGGTATCCGCACCTTACAGCGCCGAGCCCCTGCTCAAGCGCAACGCATAGGAGGAGTTCCATGAAGCCGAATCTTGTCATTGGCAACTGGAAAATGAACGGCTCTCAGCAGACAAATGAGGTGCTCCTCAGAGCCGTCCTCGCCGGCCAAAAAAACGATGCCCACCTTGAGGTTGTGATCTGCCCACCTTTCCCCTATCTGGCATCGGTCGCGGCACATCTTCAACACAGCAATGTCGTGCTTGGCGCTCAAAATGTGAGTGCCACGACCCACGGCGCATTCACAGGTGAGGTCAGCGCTTCCATGCTCCGCGACATCGGCTGCCGCTACGTGCTGGTTGGCCACTCCGAGCGCAGGGCTTTATTCGGTGAGACCGATGAAGCGGTCGCGCAGAAGTTTGTAGCGGCGATAGATCATGGATTGATTCCTGTGCTGTGCGTAGGAGAAACACTGGATGAACGCCGCGCGGGAATCACCAATGGTGTGGTAACAACCCAAATAACTGCGGTTATCAAACATGCAGGGATTGAGAAACTGACGCGCGGCGTGATTGCTTACGAACCCGTATGGGCAATTGGCACCGGCGAAACCGCCTCTCCGGAGCAAGCTCAAGCCGTACACCGGCATATCAGGGGCAAGATTGGCGTTTACGACGAGCAAGCAGCCATCAATCTTCAGATTCTCTACGGCGGTAGCGTCAAAGCAGATAACGCACAAGCCATTTTCTCCCAGCCCGACATTGACGGTGGTTTGATAGGTGGGGCGTCTCTCGATGCAGCCTCGTTCACCTCCATCTGTGATGCCGCAAGAGCAAATCCAGGAGGTACAGCATGAGCACTGCAGGTCTTCTCGAACACGTCTTCCCTAAAGGCGCCGACATCCCTGAACAATACCGTCTCGGCGAAGTCATTGAGCAGCGTGAATACCTGGTCAACGGCGCCTTGCAAATCTGGGAAGGCCCTTTGGCGCCTGTCCGAAGCCCGGTGTTCCTGAGCACACAAGCCGGGGATGAGCCCGTTGTACTGGGTAGCACCCCGCAACTGGACGCCGAAACCGCACTGGTCGCCCTCGATGCAGCGGTGAAAGCATACGATAACGGCCACGGTATGTGGCCTTTGATGCGTGTTGCCGAACGCATCCAGCACGTTGAAGCTTTTCTGGCCCGCATGCGCGTTCAGCGAGAAGCGGTAGTGAAGCTCTTGATGTGGGAAATCGGCAAAAATCTCAAGGATTCGGAGAAAGAGTTTGACCGCACGTGTGACTACATCGTCGACACTATCAATGCGCTGAAAAAGCTCGATCGACGCTCAAGCCGATTTGAGCTGGAACAAGATACGCTGGGCCAGATTCGCCGTGTACCAATGGGCGTAACACTGTGCATGGGGCCGTACAACTATCCGCTCAATGAAACGTTCACGACGTTGATTCCCGCGTTGATCATGGGCAATACAGTCATATTCAAACCCGCGAAATTCGGCGTCTTGCTCATTCGCCCATTGCTGGAAGCATTCCGCGACAGCTTCCCCGCTGGCGTCATCAACGTAATCTACGGCAGCGGGCGCGAAACGGTCAGCGCGCTGATGGCCAGCGGCAAGGTCGATATTTTCGCTTTCATTGGCACCAACAAAGGTGCGAGCGCGCTCAAAAAATTGCATCCAAAACCTCACCGCCTACGCGCGGTCTTGGGTCTGGACGCCAAGAACCCAGGCATCGTACTGCCGCAAGTCGACCTGGACAACGCCGTCAGCGAAGCAGTGACCGGCTCCTTGTCGTTCAATGGCCAACGTTGCACTGCGCTGAAAATCCTGTTCGTTCATGAAGATGTCGTCGACGCGTTCGTTTCAAAATTCAACAGCAAAGTGGCAGCGCTCAAACCTGGCATGCCTTGGGAGGCCGGTGTTTCGCTGACACCCTTGCCGGAACCGGGGAAGACGGATTACCTGACCAGCCTGGTTGAGGATGCTATAGCGAAAGGCGCGAAGGTCGTAAACGAAGGCGGCGGATCCACCCGTGCGTCGTTTTTCTACCCTGCCGTGCTCTACCCGGTGTCTGAGCACATGCGTGTATACCAGGAAGAACAGTTCGGCCCAGTTGTTCCAATCGTGCCCTACCGTGATCTGCAGACAGTAATTGACTACGTGCTGGACTCAGACTTTGGTCAGCAACTGAGCATTTTCGGCACCGATGCCGCTCAGGTTGGCCGACTGGTCGACGCCTTCGCCAACCAGGTCGGCCGCATCAATTTGAATGCACAATGCCAACGCGGTCCCGACTCGTTTCCGTTCAATGGTCGCAAAAACTCGGCTGAAGGCACCCTGTCGGTCGACGACGCCTTGCGGGTATTTTCGATCCGCACACTGGTTGCAACCAAGTTCCAGGAAAGCAACAAGGCGCTCATCAGCGAGATTATCCGCAATCGGGAATCCAGCTTCCTGACCACCGATTACATTTTCTGAGTGGCTGAACGATGAGTGTTCGCACACTGATTATTCTGGATGGCGTGGGTTTGCACAACGCGCGCGACATGGCACCTACCCTGTTGCACCTCAGGAGCTTAGCTATTCCCGCAGAGATGCATGGCCAATCTCTGCTCCTCGACTGATTGACCGGTTGGCGGCGTCAGGACATCACCAGGCAGGCGATATTATTGGTCTTTATCCCTGTCTTCGATGTTGAAACACGGTCATTGGCTCATTTGAGCACTGGGCATAAGCACTATGCGGACTGCCCTTTTTTTCTTCCGATTTGGGCCCGACGCCCTTTTTTCTAACGTACCTGCAAGAGACATACGCATTATGGAATGGCTTACAAATCCAGAAATCTGGATCGCGTTCTTTACCTTGACCGTTCTGGAGATCGTTCTGGGTATCGACAACATCATCATGATCTCGATTCTGGTGAGCCGCATGCCGAAGTCGATGCAGCCCAAGACGAGGATTTTCGGACTTGCCCTCGCAATGGTGACAAGGATCCTGCTGCTGCTATCGATTACTTGGATCATGAGACTGACGGCGGATCTGTTCCATGTACTCGGGCAAGGCATATCAGGTCGCGATCTCATCCTGTTTTTCGGCGGCCTGTTCCTGATCTGGAAAAGCAGTACCGAAATTTATCAAGCCGAAGAAGGAGCAGACGAAGACCCGGAATTGCCTGGCAAAAAGGGTAGCGGCTTTCTCAGCACCATCGTTCAAATCGCAATTATCGACATCGTGTTCTCGCTGGACTCAGTGATTACGGCAGTCGGTATGGTTGCTCACGTTCCAGTCATGATTGCCGCCATCATCGTTGCGGTGTTGTTCATGATGTTGGCGGCCGGGCCCATCAGCGACTTCATCGAAAAACACCCGAGCCTGAAAATGCTGGCGTTGTCGTTTTTGATTGTCGTGGGTGTCGTGCTGATCGGTGAGTCACTCGACTTCCATATTCCGAAAGGATACGTCTACTTCGCAATGGGCTTCTCTCTCGCCGTCGAAGCGCTGAACATTCGGCTGCGCACAGCGAGTCAGAGGAAAAAAGTGCAGGGCTAGTCGGTATGGGCAAGCTCTCACTGAGGGCTTGCCCATGTCAGGAATGAAGCGTACTGATAACAAGGATAAAAAATGAACAGTATAGAACTGAATCGCCGTGACTTTGTGAAAGCAATGACGGTGATTGCGGGTGCTGGGCTAGTTGGATCTCACGCCCCACTCACGCGAGCTGAAACGGCTTACCCTTTCAGCGCAGGCTTTGGCTCTCCTGCTCTGAAAGTACCTCCCCTGGCGTGCGACTGCCATCATCATATCTATGACAGGGCTTACCCCTATGTCGATGATCGAAATCTGCCAACGGCAAGTGTTGCAGACTACTTGAAGCTACGCTCCCGACTGGGACTGAGTCGCAGCATAGCGATTCAGCCCTCGTCCTACGGCACGGACAATAGCTGTCTGATAGCAGCCCTGGCACAACTTGGCTCATCGTCACGCGGCATTGCGGTTGTCGATGACAAGGTTGATCTTGCCGAATTGAAGAGGCTGGATGCGGCCGGAATTCGTGGACTTCGATTCAATCTGGGCGTGGCAAGTGTCACTACCCCCGAGATGATCAAGCCATTGGCGCACCGCATCGCAGATCTGGGCTGGCATCTGGAGATTCACATGCGTGCCGATGAGTTGCTCGGCATGAAAGAAATACTGAGCAACCTGCCTGTTCAGATCGTTTTTGATCATTTTGGTCGAATCCCGCATCCCGCTGGCATCGATCACCCCGCCTACGCGCTCATTGTGGAGCTGGTAAGCCAAGATCGAGCCTGGGTCAAGATTTCGGGGGCGTATCAGGACTCAGTATTAGGTGGGCCAGCCTATGAGGACATCAAGTCACTCGCCCAGACCATGATCGAGCTTGCACCAAACCGAGTGATCTGGGGAACCGACTGGCCTCATCCCAGCCTGCAGACCAAACGGCAGGCCATGCCAGACGACGCCGGCATGATGGATTTGCTCAGTGTATGGACACGCAATGGGGAGGAAATCAGCAAAATCCTCGTTGATAACCCGACACGACTTTACGGGTTCTGATCCGTATACCGGAGGTCGTGTTTCAGCTACGCGACTGATCATCTGTTATGTGACAGGTGCCACCCCTCGACTGTCGGATTGCCTCTGATGTCAGACGCCAGCCCGCCTTTGCGCCCACTATTCCGCCACCGCAGAAGCCATCATGAAGACAACATTCAGCGCCTTGTTTCTCGCTGCTGTTTTATCCGCTGTAGCTCTCGCCGCAAACAAGCCAGTATCACCACGACCTCATCAGACAGAACTGCTGTACGCAAGCCTGGGGGAGAGGATCCTGGGCTACAGCATTGATCCAGACAATGCTTCGCTCACCTACCTGAGTGAAATCTCCGCACCCGCCAATGTGCAGTTCGCAGTCAAAAATAATGCGGGCGATATTCTCTATGTGGTCTCCAGCAACGCTGGGAGTGGCACTCTCGGAGCCAAGGGGGACACCCATGTTCTGAACAGCTACAAAATCGATACAGGGACCGGCGAGCTCAAGCAATTCGGAGCCGCCATCGCGCTACCGGAACGGCCTATCAACCTGGGGTTGGATCATCAAAACCACTTCGCTGTCGTCGCCTACAACCAGTCAGCCACATTGAGTGTCCACCCTATTAAAGACGACGGTAGCGTCAGCCCTGCTGTTGCCCAGAATCAGGTACCCGAAGCGGGCATATTTACCCATCAGGTGACGTTCACGCCGGGTGACAAGACGGTAGTTGCGCTAGCACGCGGTAATGACGCAGTGGGGCAAGTGCCCGATCAGCCGGGTAGCATCAACACATTCAACATCGACGACGAGGGTCGGCTATCAAAGCTGATGACCTCGGCCATCGATCCTGGCGTCGGCCCACGCCATTTGGCCTACCACCCTAGCCAGCCATGGGTTTACGTATCCATGGAGCGCGGCAGCAAGCTCTACATGTATCCACTGGAAAGCAACGGCACCTTGGCTACAAGGCCCGCCTTTCATGTTGATACCCTTCAAGATAAAGCCAATCTTGAAACGCCGCGCCAACGAGGTGGCGTCATTCAGATCAATCACAACGGAAAATTTCTATACGTAACAAACCGGGCAGACGCGACGATTGAGCAGGATGGCAAGCAAGTTAGTGCAGGTGGCGAGAACAACATAGTGGTTTTCTCGATTGACCCGGCAACAGGTGAACCTAAACTGATCCAGATCATCGACGCCGAAGGTATCGAAGGCCGGACTATGAAGGTCGATCCATCGGGCAAACTGCTGGTTGTGGCGAATCAAAAGACCGTCTGGGTCAAGGATGGTGACTCGCTGAGGAAGATCCGTTCGAATCTGGCAATTTTCCGCATTCAAGAAGACGGAAAACTGGATTTCGTGCGTAAGTACGAAATGGACGATGAGAAGAAATCGCTACTCTGGATGGACATTTAAACGCCCCCCCATCAAGCCAGATACGCAGCCAATGCTGCGATCTGGGAGGCATCAAGACGCCAACCAATGGGTGGCATCGCCGGGCCTGTCGGTGCTGCATCTGGCTTGGCGCAGGTCGCAGAATAATGATCCGGGGGAGCGCTGGTTGAGGCCGCGGATTCAGATGTTTTTTGTGGATCGGGATAGTCTGTAAGCATCGTAAAGCAAACCTTCGAGCTGACCTCACTGGCTTCAAATAGCCCACAAAGATCCATTCACAACGATGACGTGCCGCATCAACTCGATTTGACGGCACCAAATCACAGATGCACCGCCGGCTTAGGCTGACCAACCCCACACCCAGAAGAAACCCGCACCCTCACCGCAATCAACAACGCCGCCAGCAACATCAGCACACCCGCCGCAACGAACACACCCGCGCTCCCACCAAGGCTGAACATCGCTCCCCCGGCAGCCGCCCCAGTGGCGATGGCGGACTGCACCGATGCCACCACCATGCCTCCAGCACTTTCCGCCTGGTCTGGCACTGCGTTGGCCACCCAGTTCGACCACGCCACCGGTACGCCGCCGAAGGCCAGGCCCCAGATCGCCACCAGTACGGCCTGCCCCGGCACCGAGGCCGGCAACAGCACCAATGCCAGTGCTGCGACACCGACCAGCGCGGGCATCGATACGAGCGTGGCCAACGGATGGCGCTCCAGTAGTTTCCCGGCCAGCAGCGTGCCGGCGAAGTTCGCCACACCGAAACCCAGCAGCATCAGCGACAGCCTTTGCGCGCCGATGCCGGTGGTCCCTTCAAGGAAGGGCCGGACATAGGTGAACATGGCAAAGTGGCCGCTGTGGACCAGCACGCAACCGAACATTCCCATGGCGATGCCCGGACGCAGCAGCACCTCGAGTACCGTACGCAGGCGTGCCGGCCGGCGTGGCGCAAGCCGGGGCAGCGTGAACGACTGGAACGCCAGGGTCACGATGCCGACCGCCGCCGCTGCAAAGAATGCGCTGCGCCAGCCATACAGTCCGCCCAGATAGCTGCCCATCGGCACTGCAACGACCGTACCGATGGCAATGCCGCTGAAAATGATCGACAGCGCCCGGGGCAACAACGCGCTCGGCACCAGGCGCATCGCTACCGCCGCCGCCATGCTCCAGAATCCGCCAAGGGCGATACCCAGCAGGATGCGCATCAGCAGCAGCACGGCGAAGCTGGAGGACACGGCAACCAGCAGATTGGAGGCGACCATCAGCGTGGAGAATCCCAACAACACCCAACGCCGGTCGATGCTGCGGGTCAGGCCAGGCACCAGTAAACCGGCGAACAGCGCCACCACAGCGGTCACGGTTACCGCCTGACCAGCCAGCGCTTCGGAGACGCCCAGGTCAGTCGCCATCAGCGTGAGCAGACTGGCTGGAAGATACTCTGCGGTCAGTAATCCGAAGACGCCCATTGCCAGTGAGAAGACGGCCATCCACGCGGGGGTCGCAGGTGCCTCGTTCGCGCTGTCGCCAGCATGAGGGTCGGATGGGGCATTGCATACACAGTCGGTCATTACTCGGATCTCCCAATTTTCATTGCGAGCCGCAGTCTAGGCGCCGGAAGCTGGATGATCTATGATCCAAAACCCCTCATTTTTGACCAAAGCACCTGAACCATGTCGGTAGAACAGTTCGCGCTGTCCTCGGATCTTATCAACGAGTTGTTGCAGGGCATGCGTCTGCGCGGCGTCGACTACCGGCGTATCAACGCAGGTCCACGCTTCGGTCTGGGTTTCGCGGCAAAACCAGGGCACGCCTGGTTCCACTTTTTGGCCGTCGGGACTGCAGTGCTGCATATGGAGGATGGCACCACCTATGAGCTGTCTGCCGGCAACGCTGTGTTCATCTCCCATGGCGCGGCCCATGAACTGCTTTCCCACCCCGACGTGCCAGTTCAGGACATTGACCGTTTAAACGGAGCCGCCCTCGGGGATACCGTCAGCGCCGTGGATATCGGAGCCGATGCCAGCCCCACGCCCAGTACCCTGCTGTTCAGTGGTTGTATGGAGTTCGAGCTGGGCAGTATCCATGGCCTCGGCCAGCTGATGCCGGGACTGATGCTGATCGATGCCGGTGGCCAGCGCTACCCCGGGCTGGTGCCTATCCTGACTACCATGGAGCGCGAGGTCAGCGCTGCACGCGTGGGCTTCGCCGGTATTCTTGCGCGGCTGGCCGATGTGGTGGCCGCCATGATCGTTCGCGGCTGGGTGGAGTGCGCCTGCGGGAACGCTTCTGGCCTCGTCGCCGCCTTGCGCGATCCACGCCTGGCTGGCGCACTGCTTGCGCTGCATCAACAACCGGGCCGCGACTGGACGGTTGCGCAACTGGCAGAGCACTGCCATACCTCACGTTCAGTGTTCGCAGACCGCTTTCAAGTGACGATCGGCATGTCCCCGCTGCGCTATGTCACCGAACTGCGAATGCGGCTCGCGACCCAGTGGCTGACACTGGAACGGCTGCCGATCGAAGAAGTGGCGCAGCGTCTGGGCTATACCTCACAGGCCGCCTTCAGCCGTGCATTCAAGCGCATCACGGGCAAGACACCGGGTTTGAGCCGCAAGGCGAGGCAGCCTGCCGTTCCTTAGAATCCATACCCCTGACTCACTTGCCGCCCGTGACGTCGAGGAATGTACCGGTAACGAACGATGCCTCCTCGCTGGCCAGCCACAGAATCGCGCGTGCCACTTCCTCCGGCTGACCGCCCCGCCCCATGGGGATCGAGTCCTTGACACGATCGACCCGTCCCGGCTCACCGCCACTGGCGTGCATTTCGGTGTAGATATGTCCGGGGCGAATGCAGTTGACGCGTATGCCTTCCCGAGCCACCTCCTTTGCAAAGCCGATGGTGAAGGTCTCCAAGGCACCCTTGGACGCTGCGTAGTCGACGTACTCGTTCGGGCTACCAAGGCGGGCCGAGGCCGAAGAGACGTTGATCACCACGCCGCCCGGACCATTGTGGCGGGTGGACATGCGCTTCACTGCCTGTTGCGCACAGAGTATTGGCCCGATGGCATTGACGGCAAAGATGCGCTGCATCCGCTCGTAACCCAAGTCCTCCAGGCGCGACTGAGGCGCCAGCACGCCCGCGTTATTGACCAGTACGTCGATGCGTCCGAATGTGCGATCAATGGCGGCGAACAACTCGGCCACCTGCTGGGGATCCGCACTATCCGCTCGCACTGCCAGCGCCTTGCGCCCCAACGCTTCCACGTCCGCAGCCACGGCCAGCGCTGCGGACTCGTTGGCCACATAGCTGATAGCCACGTCATAACCTCTGGCCGCGGCCAGCCGGGCGGTTGCCGCACCCACCCCACGACTTCCTCCCGTGATAAGAATCAGCGGTGCCTGCGAGACGTTGACCATTGGACTTGGCTCCTGAGCCGTTGGCTGTATCAGCCGATAATGAAAGTACCGCTGGCGATCACGCAGGCGAGCGCCCTCGCGATATCACGCTTTCAGGGATGCGTAGGACCATCCTGTAACCGACCAACGTTCTCATCGATGCGATGCTGAATCATCCGCAAAGTGTCTCGAGTGATAACGCCTGGATACAAATCCTCGGCAAGGGTTGCAACCCTACTGGCCACACCACAGATACGGTCGATCATTCTGCCTGCATCGTCGGGAGATATTTCAGCCTCTTGAGCGAGCCGCAGCATTTGCGCGCGAGAGATCGACAGCGCTTCACCCATCACATCCATCTGGTGATAACCGCCTGGTCCTTCGCAGAATGTTACGTCATAGGCTGGCGACAGTTCCCACTGACCCTCTTGCGTCATGATGTAGGCAAAGTTCTTGGGATGATCGTCCCGGTTGTTGAGCGCGACATTGAAGACCGCACGCTCGAAGGCCGTTGCCATTGCTCGCACGTCGTTGGTACACATCCGGGTGGCCCGCAAGAAATTGACGTAGTCCAACACTCCCGGCGATCGATAATCGGCCCCGGTGAAAGCCGCAAGGCTCTGCATGGGTATACGCAAGCCATCACGGCGGTCAAATCGCTTGCTGGCGAAGGCCGCGAGGCCATTGGGCAAACTGACGTACTGTGTATCTGGGGTCTGGATGCCACACATGCGCAAGCATTCGGCGTAGATCATTTCGACCGCGCAGACTTCAGCATGCTCTTCCTTGGCAGGGAACTTGACCAACCAGGCTTCGAAACCCGGTGTGGCCGCTGTAGTAAATCCGCCTGTTGCGGGGTTGCGATACACCAGCGCCTTTGGCCTGGCGCCTTGCGGTGAGCCACCAACCAGCAGCAACGTCTGCAGGAATTCGCCACCGTCTCCTTGAAGCACTTCCTGGACGCCTGCAGCGAGCTGTTCCAATGGAATGTGAACGTCAGACGCTTGTCCTTCCGGGACCCTCGGTTCGAACGTCATCGCGCCCATGGCGTTATTGCCGATGTAGGCAAGCCGCTGCAACGGGCCAATACGCGCCGTGCTGAGCCCTCGACGCCTGAACATGCGGTCCATCAGCAACATGCCCCACCCGTCCGGCAACGCGTCATAGACGGGACCTGGCAGGTGCAACTGGTGCTCCGGAAAGTCCTGGCGCAACAGAGCGCCCTGTAACGGCAGTGTGTAGGACGACAGCTCCAAACCTCTTTGTCTGGCTTCGTTGCTGTACTCGAATACGATCAGCGGACGCCCCGTCAGGGCAGTCGTGGACACCAGTGTGCCCCACTTCCAGCGCTCGCCCCAGCCTTCGTAGAACACATCTACCTGCTCAGGCATTGCCGGCTTTCCTCGTTGAACGAACACGTTTGGCGCTGTTTTCATAGCGGCGAATGTCTTCGATGCTGTCCAGCTTGGGCAGGAATAGGCCCTCGAGCTCTCGGGTTCTGCCAAGGGCCATCGCTACCCTTACCACGTTCTCGAAGCCGACATTGCGCCCTGCTTCAAGGTTGGACACGGTATTGGCGCCGATACCGGCACGCCCCGCCAACTCGGCTTGGGTCATGTTCACCGCCAAGCGCTCAGTGCGCAATCGATCGCAAAGACGCTTGACGATCTCATCGGGTTTGCTGAAGCTCAATTCCAACATGGTTTGTACCTAGCCTGTGCTGTACAGACGCAATCGCTACGTTAACAATCTGGACTGGCCAGCGCTAAATCCAATACTTTGTGGCCTATTTTCTATATCGACCATTAAGACACAACATAACAGATTTGATGAGGCTTGAGTTTTGAGAATGATGCTTCGGTTGTTCAGTCTGTGACAGAAGCTTTGCACTACCCACAACTCTCCAAGGCACCTCATGATCCGAGAACTCAAGACATTCATCTGCGTTGCGCAACGGGGCACCTTCGCGGCGGCCGGGCAGCAGGTGGGGCTGACGCAGTCGGCGGTCAGCGCGCAGATCAAGAGTCTTGAGCAGACCCTGGGTGTCAGGCTGTTCGATCGGACCGGGCGCGCGGCGACCATCAATGCCGCCGGGCAGCGGGCCATTCCGCTGGCCGAAGAAATTCTGCGGCTTTTCGAGCGTATGGGCGCGGCGGACAGTGGCAATGATTTCCACGGCTCGCTGCGCATTGGCGCCATCGGCACGGTGCAGACCGGGATCCTGCCGCAGGCGTTGGTGGCGTTGAGAAAGCAGGCGCCTTTCATCGAAACCCACCTCGTGCCGGGTGTGTCGTTGAACCTGCTCAGCCAGGTGGACGCAGGCGAGTTGGACCTGGCCATCATGATCAAGCCGCCGTTTGCGCTGCCCAAGGACCTGCATGCCGAAGTCATCGCGCGCGAGGCCTTCGTGCTGATCGCGGCGAAGAACGTCCCAGGCGACGACCCGCTGGCGATCCTGGCGCAACAGCCTTTTGTCCGGTATGACCGCGGCTCGTTCGGAGGGCGCCTGGTCACCCAGTTTCTCAAGGAACAGAAGCTCCATGTGCGGCAGGCACTGGAGCTGGACGAGCTGGACGCCATTGTCAAAATGGTCCGCAGCGGGCTGGGTGTCTCGTTGGTGCCCAGGGCAGGTCTGTGGCTGGAGCATTCGGCAGACGTAAGGGTGCTGGAGCTGCAGGAGCTGACGTTTTTCCGGGAGATCGTATTGGTGTCGAAGTACCGGCAAAAGCACTCGGCACTTTTCAACATCTTCAGAAGCTGCGTTCTGGAGGCCGGTGATGTGGGATAACGATGCAGCGTTTACAGCCGAAGATTGAACCGCTGTGGGGCAGTATGAACAATCATGGTGCAAAATCCTGATCGAATGCAGAATCAATCGAAATTTTACGTGCTCAGAACACAGGATTTACGCTTTTATCTCACGCATTCACGGACAAGAATGGCTTTAGATCAAAACAAAGCCATAGGAAACCACCGTGAGCCTTTCTCCTTTTCATCTCGCAATACCTGTCTACGACCTGGCGGCCACACGTCATTTCTACGGTGAAGTGTTCGGCCTCTCCGAAGGCCGCTCAAGTGCGCAGTGGGTCGACTTCGATTTCTACGGCCATCAACTGGTTATCCACGAGCACCCGAAGACGGCTTCCCAGGAAAGCGTGCACAGCAATCCCGTGGACGGTCACGATGTACCGGTCCCGCACTTCGGCATCATTCTGGAGTGGGCGCAGTGGGAAGCATTGGCCGAACGCCTGAAGGCACGCGGTACCCAGTTCGTCATCGAACCCTATATCCGTTTCCAAGGCCAGGTGGGTGAACAGGCCACCATGTTCCTCTTCGACCCGTGCGGCAACGCGCTGGAGTTCAAGGCGTTCAAGGATATGAGTCAGCTGTTCGCCAAGTAATCCGTTACGCAAGCGACCGTCGCCAGCAGAGCGACGGCGCACCCAGGCCTCCTCTTCCCCGATTCATTTGCCAACCTCCTCTTGCAGCTGCCGCAGTGGCTTCGCAGTAAGGACGTTGCGCTTCGAACAAAGGCATCAGGGCATCCGCACGCAGTGCGCGGATGGACGGTGCACTGCCGGTTTTTGTTACGCCTTTTCAGGCAGCACTTTCTGCCATCCAATTTCCTGGCCTTGAGCCAAAGCGGGAGGTATTCATGTCCGGTGTTCTTTCTGAAAGTACCCCAATGCGGCGCACTGACGTCGAGGCAAGCGTCACCCAGGGCTCAGGGCATTCAGCCGTGGTTGCCAAGCGTGCAGCCATGGCTTCGGCGACTGGCACTGCGGTGGAATATTACGAGTTCAGCATCTATGGCTATATGGCAACCATCATCGCGCCCCTGTTCTTTCCCGGTGACAATCCGGCGGCGGCCCTGCTCGCCACCCTGGCGGTGTTCGGCATCGCCTTCGTTATACGCCCGATCGGTGGCGTACTGCTGGGTCGTCTGGCCGATCGTATTGGACGACGTCGGGTGCTGCTCAGCACCGTGATCGGCATGGGCACCGCTACGGCGCTGATTGGGGTGCTGCCCACCACCGCGCAGATCGGCCTCGCCGCGCCTGTGTTGCTGGTGCTGTTGCGCTTGTCCCAAGGTTTCTTCGCCGGCGGCGAAGTGGTGGGCGCTGCGGCGTTCGTGGCGGAGTCTTCGCCCAACGGCCGGCGTGGTTTCTTCGGCGCGTTCACCCCGCTGGGGGTCGCCGTCGGCGGGGCGCTGGGGGCGATTGTCTGCGGTATCACCACCGGGCTGCTCAGCGCCGAGCAGTTGCAGGCCTGGGGCTGGCGCATTCCGTTCTTTCTGTCCATCCCGCTGGTGATCTTTTCGTTCCATATGCGCCACAACGTCGAGGAGACCCCGGAGTTCAAGGCGTTCCTGGCCAAGGACAAGCCACCGGTTGCGCCGATCAAGGAAGTGTTCGGCAAGAATCTGCCGGCGCTGTTGCGGGTCATCGTGTTCGCCTCTGCGCAGAATGCCGGCTATTTCATCGGCATGGTGTTCATGAACATCTACCTGACCACCTACCTGCATTTCGACAAGTCCAAGGTCTACTGGGTGATTGCAGTGATCAGCCTGTGCATGGCGGCCATGATGCCGTTCTGGGGCGGATTGTCGGACCGTATTGGTCGGCGCAAAGCCTTGGCCATCGGCTTCGTCGGCTATGCCGTGCTGGTGGTGCCGATGATGATGCTGATGGACAGTGGCAGCCTGTGGATCGCGGCGCTGGCGATGTTTGTCGCCACCCTGCCCATGCCGATCGTGCAATCGGTGGGTTACCCCACCTACGCCGAGCAATTTCCGACTCGCGTGCGCTACACGGCAATGGCGATCAGCATCAACCTGGGTGCGATCCTGGGAGGCGGGATCACACCCTATGTGGTGACCTCGATCATCACCCGGACCGGCAATCTGCTGGTACCGGGCTACTTCATGGCAGGCGCGGCAGTGTGTGCGCTGCTGGCCATCCTGACCTTGCGAGAAACGTCCAGAGGCAACCTGCTCAGATAGCGGCCGCCGCAGGAAACATCTGGTGTGCCTTTATCGCCAGCGACGATAAGGGCACCGTTGAACCTTCACAATCGCTTCCGAGTCGGACCATATGGGCCAAAGTGCCCCTGTCGTCCCCTCAGGAGCTTCAGAATGACCACCCCCAATCCTCAGCCGTTACCCCAGGACGCTGTGGCGGTAACCTCCCTGCATATTCTGACGGTGAATACCCACAAGGGCTTCAGCCCGCTGAACCGGCGCTTCGTGCTGCCCGAGTTGCGCGAGGCCGTGCGGACGCTGGGCGCCGATGTCGTGTTCCTGCAGGAAGTGCTCGGGATGCATCGCTCCCATGGCCAGCGCTACGACAACTGGTCGGACGTTCCCCAATACGAGTTCCTGGCCGACAGCATGTGGCCGGTGTACGCCTACGGCCGCAATGCGGTGTACCCCGATGGCGATCACGGCAATGCGCTGCTGTCGAAATTCCCCATCGTGCGCCACGAGAACCTCGACGTCAGCGTCACCGGAACCGAGGAACGTGGTCTGCTGCATTCGGTTCTCGACGTGCCCGGGCACGGCGAAGTGCACACCATCTGCGTGCACCTGGGGCTGCGTGAGAGCCAGCGCCAGCAGCAGCTGACATTGTTGTGCCGGTTGCTCGACAGCCTCGACCCCACCGCAGCCGTCATCGTTGCCGGCGATTTCAACGACTGGCGCGTGCGCGCCGATGAAGCCCTGGCCGGCTGCCACATGACCGAAGTGTTCGTCGAAGCCTTCGGCAGCGCGGCCAAGACGTTCCCGGCACGGCTGCCGCTGCTCAGGCTCGACCGTATCTACATTCGCAACGCGACGGCCCACATGCCCAAGGTGCTGTCGCGCAAACCCTGGTCCCATCTTTCCGATCATGTGCCCCTCGCAGTGGAGGTTCGCCTATGAGCGAGCAATGGCGTGACAACAACGAAATCCAGCTGCTGATCAATGGCGAGGAGTTCTTTCCGGCGGTCTTCGAGGCCATTGGCCAGGCCCGTGAAGAAGTGTTGATCGAAACCTTCATCCTCTACGAGGACGAAGTGGGCAAGAATCTGCAACGGGTGCTGATCGAAGCGGCGCAACGCGGCGTGCGCGTGGAAGTGCTGGTGGACGGCTATGGCACGGCCGAGCTGAGCACCCAGTTCCTGCGCGAATTGGCCGACGCCGGTGTGCAGTTGCTGGCCTTCGATCCGCAGCCGCGGGTGATGGGCGTGCGGACCAACCTGTTCCGTCGCCTGCACCGCAAGATCGCCGTGATCGACGGCGAAATCGGCTTCGTCGGCGGCATCAACTACAGCTCCGACCACCTGGCCGACTCCGGCGAGCCGATGGCCAAGCAGGATTACGCGGTGCGCGTGCGTGGCCCCATCGTGGCGGATCTGCACCGTGCCACGCTGGCCCTGCTCGATCGCACCAGCAAGGTCGTGCGCAGCCGCGCGCCATGGCGCTCGCGCAGTCCGTCGCCGGACGCCGACAGCGCCAGTGCGCGGCTGATGCTGAGTATCCGCGACAACGACCAGCACACCACCGATATCGAAGAGCAGTACCTCAAGGCCATTCGGGGCGCACGCGAACGAATCATCATTGCCAACGCCTATTTCTTCCCCGGCTACCGCTTCCTGCGCGAACTGCGCAACGCGGCCCGCCGCGGCGTGGACGTGACGCTGATTCTACAGGGCATGCCGGACATGCCGCTGGTGCGCCTGTGCTCGCGGCTGCTCTACAACTACCTGCTGCGGGACGGCGTGGTCATCCGCGAATACTGCCAGCGGCCGTTGCATGGCAAGGTCGCGGTGATCGACCGGGAATGGTCGACCGTGGGTTCCAGCAACCTCGATCCGTTGAGTCTGTCGCTGAACCTCGAGGGCAACCTGATCATCAAGGACCGCCGCTTCAACGAGCGCCTGCACGATCACCTGGAGGAACTGGCGCGCAGCACCTGCAAGTCGATCAGCCTGCAACGCGTGCTGCGCGGCTACTGGTGGCGGGCGCCGATCATCTTCCTCACCTTCCACTTCCTGCGGCATTTCCCGGCGATGGTGGGTTTCATCCCGGCGCACTCGCCCAAGCTGGTGCCGCTGATCGATGTCGAACCGCAGCATTGCCAGGCCCCAGTGCTGGATCGCAAGGAGACGGTATGACGACCTCATCGCCGAGCGCGCCGAAGGCTTCGCCGAAATCCAGCAAGTGGGTGTGGGCCAAGCGCGGCATGACCGTGTTGTGTTTCATCCTGGTCCCGGTACTGGTGTTCATGCTGGTCAAGAACCTCGACTGGCAGGAGGTCAAGCATGCGCTGAGCTCCTACAAGTTGAGCACCTTGCTGATCGGCGCCGGTATCGTCGCGGCAAGCTATCTGACGTTCGCCAGTTACGACGTGCTGGCCAAGCGATACATCGGCCACGACGTGCCCAATCGGCAGGTGCTGCCACTGGCATTCGTCTGCTACGCGTTCAATCTCAACCTGGGCTCGTGGGTGGGTGGGATCGCCTTGCGTTACCGGCTGTACTCCAAGCTGGGCCTGGACGCCACGGCCATCACCAAGATCGTGAGCCTGTGCCTGATCACCAACTGGCTGGGCTACCTGTTCGTCGCCGGTACGCTGTTCGCCATGGGCCTGCCGGCGCTCCCCGAGGGCTTCAAGATCGGCAGCACCGGGCTGCAGATCATCGGTGTGGTGATCATCCTGCTGGGGCTCGCGTATCTGGCGGCCTGCCGCTTCTCGAAGAAGCGCACCTGGACCATTCGCAAGCAGGAGATCCTTCTGCCCTCGTTCAAAATGGCGCTGACCCAGGCCTGCCTGGGTGCGTTGAACTGGAGCTTGATGGGTCTGCTGGTGTGGTCGCTGCTGCCGGATAAAGTGGGCTACCCGACCATTCTGGCGATCCTGCTGATCAGCAGCATCGCCGGGGTCATCACGCACATTCCTGCGGGCTTGGGTGTGCTGGAAACCATCTTCATCACCTTGTTGCAGGGCCAGTACTCCAAGGGTGCGCTGCTGGCGGCATTGATCGCCTACCGTGCGCTGTATTTCCTGTTGCCCCTGGCGATTGCCTGCGTGGTGTACCTGGTGCTGGAAAAGCGCACGCGCACCATCGAAAAGCACCGTGAAGCGGATGCAGGCACCGGCGCCAGCTAGTCCGGTCTAGATGCGCCTGGCCAACATCGAGCGCACGGTGGAGGTCAGGTGATCCAGGGTGAAGGGCTTGGTCAGCACTTGGGAAGCGGCGGTGGACAAGCTCTCGGCGTCCACCTTCTGATCCGCGTAACCGGTGATGAACAGCACTTTCAGATAGGGTTCGAGCGACCAGGCGGCGTCCGCCACCTGGCGGCCGTCGAGCCCACCGGGCAGGCCGATGTCGGTGATCAGCAGGTCCGCCTTGACCCCGCCCTGCACCAGCGATAGACCTTCCACGCCATTCGCCGCTTCCAGCACGCGATAACCTTTTTCGCGCAACGCTTCGCCAACCATCTGCCGCAGCGTGCCCTCGTCATCGATCAGCACGATGGTTTCACCGGTGGCTTCGGTGTCCATCGGCGAGTCGCTGGGCAGCGGCAATGGCGCGACCACTTCGCCCTCATGCCGCGGCAGGAACAGGTGCATGGCCGTGCCCTGTCCGGGCGTGGAATCGATGCGGATCTGCCCGCCGGACTGGCGCACGAAGCCGTAGACCATCGACAGGCCCAGCCCTGTGCCCTGCCCCAGCGGCTTGGTGGTGAAGAACGGATCGAAGACCCGCGCCACGGTCTGCGGGTCCATGCCAGTGCCACTGTCGGTCACGCTCAGGCACACGTACTGACCCGGCTGCAGATCGTTCTCGGTGCGCGCCCGAGCGAACTGGTGGTGATTGCGAGCGCGCAGCCACAGACTGCCGCCGTCCGGCATCGCGTCGCGGGCGTTGATGCACAGGTTGAGCAACGCGCTTTCCAACTGGTTGGCGTCCACGCGCACCCACCACACATCGTCATCGCTCTGGGCGCTGAATTCGATGCTCGGGCCCAGGGTCTGGCGAATCAGGTCTTCGAGGTCGGCGATCAGCACCGGTGGCTCGACGGCACGTGGTGCCAGGGTCTGACGCCGGGAGAAGGCCAGCAGTCGGTGGGTCAGCGTCGCGGCCCGGGCCGATGCACCCAATGCAGCGTCGATGTACCGCTTGAGCTCAGTGGTGCGGCCCTGTTCGACACGCTGGCGAAGCAGCTCCAGGCTGGCACTGATGCCGGTCAGCAGGTTGTTGAAGTCGTGGGCCAGGCCGCCGGTCAACTGCCCGACCGCTTCCATCTTGAGACTGTGGCGCAGCTGCTCTTCGACCTGCTGCAGCATCACGGCGCGCTCGCGCTCCTCGGTCACATCGCGGCCCACGGAGTGGAACGCGTTGTCCGTGGGCACGGCGGCCCAGGCGATCCAGCGATAGCTGCCATCGCGGTGCCGCACTCGGCAGGTCATATCATGCAGGCGTTCACCGCGGTACAGCGGCACCATCGCAACGGCCACGGCATCGTGATCGTCGGGGTGAATCAGGTCGACCGCATGCCGGCCCAGCAGCTCTTCGGCATCCCAGCCCAGTACCCGCGACCAAGCAGGGTTGATGGCCCTGACCTCCAGCTTGCGGCTGGTCACCAGCATGATGTCGGACGACAGGTCCCAGAATCGGTTGCGCTCGGCCGTACGTGCCATGGCTTCGCGTTCGAAATCCTCGGCGGCCTGCTCGGCCTTTTCCCTGGCCTGCAGAGTCGCCGTGGTTTCGATGACCGTATCGAGCATACCGACGATAGTGCCATGCTCGTCGCGCACCGGGCTGTAGCAGAACGTGAAGTACGCCTGCTCGGCCCTGCCGTTGCGATCGATGACCAGGGGAAAGTTTTCGATGAAGGTCGCTTCGCCTTCAAAGGCACGGTCCATGATCGGCTCGATCTCGTCCCACACCTCGCTCCAGACGATGTGTATCGGTACCCCGAGCGCTGGCGGCTTGCCCGTCAGCAAAGGTGCGAACGCATCGTTGTACAGCATGATGCGTTCGGGACCCCAGGCCAGACAGCCGGGAAAGCGCGACGCCAGCAACATGTCGACAGCGATGCGCAGGGCTGCTGGCCAACTGTGGATCGGTCCCAGTGGGGTCGCTGCCCAGTCGTGGCAGCGTACTTGCTCGCTCATGCCCTCTCGGGAAAAGGGAAATGGCTCGGTCATGTTCAACTCAGGCAGTGGATCGCGCAGCAACCATAGCATCCGCACGGGTGCCGCGGCGACCCACCTGTGCCTCTGCGGTTCAGGAAAAACCAGTCACCGCGTGCGGTACATAGGGCTTTTCCAGGCGCGCCGTTTCTTCTTCGGTCAACGACAGCTGCAGTGCAGCCAGGGCATCGTCCAACTGCGCGGCCTTGGAGGCACCGACGATCGGCGCCGACACGCCGGGCTTGTTCAACACCCAGGCCAGCGCTACCTGGGCCATGGGCACGCCACGTTCCTGGGCAATCTGCTCGACCACGTCGATGACCTTGCCATCCTCGGCCTCGGTGGCGGCATAGAACGACTGCCCGGAAATGTCGGTACGGGTGCGCTCGGTCTGCACGCCGTGCGGGCGGGTCAGCCTGCCGCGCGCCATCGGGCTCCAGGGCATGAGGCCCACGCCCTGGTCCAGGCACAGCGGAATCATCTCGCGTTCTTCTTCGCGGTAGATCAGGTTGAGGTAGTTCTGCATCGAGACGAAGCGGCTCCAGCCATGACTGGCCGCGACCTGCTGGGCCTTGGCGAACTGCCAGGCGTACATCGACGAAGCGCCTATGTAGCGCGCCTTGCCGGCCTTGACCACGTCATGCAGCGCTTCCATCGTCTCTTCGATCGGCGTGTGGTAGTCCCAGCGGTGGATCTGGTACAGGTCGACGTAGTCGGTGCCCAGCCGCTGCAGGCTGGCATCGATGCTGGCCATGATCGCCTTGCGCGACAGGCCCTGCTCGTTGGGCTTGTTCGAACCCTCCCACATGTTGGCCGGGAAGAACACCTTGGTGGCGATCACGGTTTCTTCGCGACGGGTGAACTCCTTGAGCAGCTTGCCGACGATGACTTCGGACGTGCCGGCCGAGTAGCTGTTGGCCGTGTCGAAGAAGTTGATGCCCTGCTCCACCGCATGCTTGATGATCGGGCGGCTGGCGTCTTCGCCCAGGGTCCAGGGGTGAGTACCGGCATCGGGTTCGCCGAAGGTCATGCAGCCCAGGCACAGGCGGGAGATATCCAGGCCGGTGTTGCCCAGCTTGACGTATTTCATGGAGTGGCTCCTGCGGTGGACCGCGCGACATGCCGATCCGATGCCCGTTACCTTAGCGCCCACCGCCCACCGACATAACCCCCAGGCGGCGCACCTGAGCTATGCAGAAATTCACAAGCGCGGCAGCACGGCCATGCAGGTGCGCACGAATTCGCTGACCGCCTGGATGCGTGGCGTAGCGCGCACGTCTTCATGGAACGCCATCCAGACTTCGATGTTCAGGGTGTCCGCCTCCGGATCGACCCGTTGCAGGGCATGTTCGGCAGCGATGAACGCCGGCAGGCAGACGATACCCGCCGCGCCAGCGGCGGCCAGTGCCTGCACGCGCAGGTCATTGCTGCACAGCACGAACTCGCCCCCCTTGGCCTGTTCCACCAACCAGCGATGCTGGAGGGATTTGGCTTGCGAAGCGTCGTAGCCGATGAAGCGCGGCTTCGCTGCCTGTGCCAGGTAAGCAGGGCTGGCGTACAGCGCATAGTCCAGGTGCCCGAGCAGACTGGCCACCAAAGTCGACTCCAGCGGCCGCGCCAGGCTGACCGCCACGTCCGCCTCCCGGCGCGCCAGCGAGGTCCGCGACTTGGTGCCCACCAAACGCAGCGACAGCGCCGGGTGCTGCGTCAGCAAGGCACCGGCATGGGGCGCGATCAGGCTGCCCAGCAACACCGGCGGCGCCGACAGCACCACTTCGCCCTGCACGTCCGGCTGGTCGGCACCGGCGTAATGCTCCAGGGCGAACGAAGAAGCGCTCATCTGCTCGGCGAACTCGGCAATCCGCAGCCCCTGGTGCGTCAGTACGTAGGCGCGAGACCGACGGTCGACCAGCTTGAGGTTGAGCGCGGTTTCCAGTGAAGCAATGCGCCGGGCCACGGTGGCATGGTCCACCGCCAGCGCCTTGGCCGCCGACGCCAGCGAGCCGGCACGCACGAAGGCCGCAAAGTGCCTCAGATCTTCCCAATCGAACATGGATACCCTCGTCAGTGAGGGGGCATGATACCCATGGATCTGTGCAAATCCTGCAACAACGCAAGCATTCATATCTACAACACCGCGCCCCCCTGTAGCAGCGGCGCAAGCCGCGTCCGCGGTATATGCGGTGTAATTGCAGGATCGCGGTAAAGCTGGACGCGGCCTGCGTCGCTGCTACAGGGCTATAGCGCCCGTCGATAAAAAACGCTTGCCGAAGCCTGTTCTTGGTATACCATAATACCAGATACATACCCTCCAAGAAGGAAACAGGCATGAGCTTCGAGATCCGCAAAATCGTCACCTACTCCGAAGAGACCCGCATCGAAGGCGGCAAGGCCACCGACACTCCGGTGACCATGGTCGGCCTCGCGGTCGTCATCAAGAATCCCTGGTTGGGCCGCGGCTTCGTGGATGACTTGAAGCCGGAGATCAAGGCCAACTGCTCGGACCTCGGGGCTTTGATGGTCGAGCGTCTGGTGGCCAGCATCGGTGGTGCCGACAAGATCGAGGCTTACGGCAAGGCTGCGGTGGTCGGGGCCGATGGCGAGATCGAGCACGCTTCGGCCGTGATCCATACCCTGCGTTTCGGCAACCACTACCGCGAGGCGGTGCAAGCCAAGAGCTACCTGAGCTTCACCAACAAGCGTGGCGGGCCCGGCACCTCGATCCAGATTCCGATGATGCACAAGGACGACGAAGGCCTGCGCTCCCATTACGTCACGTTGGAAATGCAGATCGAGGACGCGCCGCGCGCCGACGAAATCGTCGTGGTCCTGGGCTGTGCCAACGGCGGGCGCCTGCATCCGCGCATCGGCAACCGCTACATCGACCTGGAAGAACTGGCCGCCGAAAAGGCCCAGTGATCCACCTGACTCAGGAGCGCTCCATGATTCGGCTTACCGCTGAACGCACTGCGGCCGGTACCAGTTACCTTGCCGCCGGTGACGGCCCGCCCGTGGTGTTCATCCATGGCGTGGGCTTGAACAAGGAAATGTGGGGAGGCCAGTTCGTCGGGCTGATGCCGCACTATCGGGTCATCGCCTACGACATGCTGGGGCATGGCGCCAGCGCGCAGCCCGCGCCTGGCACGGCGCTGCTGGGTTATGCCGAGCAGTTGCTCGAATTGCTGGATCACTTGCAGTTGCCGGCGGCCACGGTCATCGGGTTCTCGATGGGTGGGCTGGTGGCACGGGCGTTTGCCTTGCACTATCCCGAGCGGCTACAGGCCCTGGTGGTGCTCAACAGCGTGTTCAACCGCAGCGCCGAACAGCGCGCCGGCGTGATGGCGCGCACCGGGCAAGCCGCCGAACACGGCCCCGATGCCAACGCCGAGGCCGCGTTGTCGCGCTGGTTCAGCCGCGAGTATCAGGCGGCCAACCCGGCGCAGATCGCGGCGCTGCGCGAGACGCTGGCCGGCAACGACCCCCAGGGCTACCTGACCACCTACGAGCTGTTCGCCACCCAGGACATGTACGGAGCCGACGACCTGGGCCGCATCCAGGCGCCGGCGCTGATTGCAACGGGCGAACTCGATCCGGGCTCCACGCCGCAGATGGCCCGTGAAATGGCCGAGCGCATCCCCCATGCCGAAGTGGCGATACTCTCCGAACAACGGCACATGATGCCCGTGGAATCGCCTCGGCTGGTCAACCAGACGTTGTTGAAATTTCTTACCCGGGCCCAGCGCCTGGACAATCAGGCACAGGGGATCGTCGCATGACCCTTTCACGCTTTCAGATGTGCATCGACGGCCAGTGGGTCGATGCGCTGTCCGGCAAGACCTTCGAAAGTCACAACCCGGCTCTCGCGCAACCCTGGGCGCTGCTGCCCGACGCCGACGAGGCCGATGTCGACCGCGCCGTGCAGGCCGCACAGCGGGCATTCGAATCGCCCGCCTGGCGCGGGCTGACCGCCACGGCGCGGGGCAAGCTGCTGCGCCGGCTGGGCGACCTGATTGCCGACAACAAAGACGCGCTGGCGCAGTTGGAGAGCCGTGACAACGGCAAGCTGATCCGCGAAACCCGCGGCCAGGTGGGCTACCTGCCTGAGTTCTTCCACTACACCGCAGGCCTGGCCGACAAGCTGGAAGGCGGTACGCTACCGCTCGACAAGCCCGACCTGTTCGCCTACACCGTGCACGAACCCATCGGCGTGGTCGCCGGGATCATTCCCTGGAACAGCCCGCTGTACCTGACGGCGATCAAGCTGGCGCCGGCCCTGGCCGCCGGCAACACCATCGTTCTCAAGCCATCCGAACACGCCAGCGCGACCTTGCTGGAGCTGGCCCGCCTGGCCCTCGAAGCCGGCATTCCGCCGGGCGTGGTCAACGTCGTCACCGGCTATGGGCCGAGCACCGGCGCCGCCCTCACCCGCCACCCGCTGGTGCGCAAAATCGCCTTTACCGGCGGTGCCGCCACCGCGCGCCATGTGGTGCGCAGCAGCGCCGAGAACTTCGCCAAGCTGTCGCTGGAACTGGGCGGCAAGTCGCCGAACATCATTTTCGCCGATGCCGACCTGGACAGTGCCATCAATGGCGTGGTGGCCGGCATCTACGCTGCCTCCGGGCAAAGCTGCGTGGCCGGCTCGCGCCTGCTGGTGCAGGACGAGATCTACGACGAGTTCGTCGAGCGCTTGGTAGAACGCGCCCGACGCATCAAGATCGGCAACCCGCAGGACGAAGCGAGCGAGATGGGCCCGATGGCCACCGCCCAGCAATTGGCCGTGGTGGAAAATCTGGTCGCGCAAGCCGTGCAAGAAGGCGCTACCCTGCGCATGGGCGGCCAGCGTGCGCAGACCGACAGCGACGGCTGGTACTACCAACCGACGCTGTTCGAGTGCGACAGCCATTCGATGAAAATCATGCAGGAAGAAGTGTTCGGTCCGGTGGCGTCGGTGATTCGATTCTCCACTGAAGCCCAGGCGCTGGCCATGGCCAACGACTCGCAATTCGGCCTCGCGGCCGGCATCTGGACCCGCGACCTGGGCCGTGCCCATCGCCTGGCCCGCGACGTGCGCTCCGGCATCATCTGGGTCAACACCTACCGCGCGGTATCGGCCATGGCACCGATCGGTGGCTTCAAGAACAGCGGCTATGGCCGTGAAAGCGGGATCGATTCGGTGCTGGCCTACACAGAACTCAAAACGGTATGGATCAACCTGTCCCAGGCCCCCATGCCCGACCCATTCGTGATGCGTTGAGGTAATTTGAAATGATAGAGCCCGGCATCTACAAAGAAGTGATGGCCTCCTTCCCCTCCGGGGTGACGGTGGTCACCACGCTGGACCCGGAAGGTGGCATCGCCGGCATCACCGCCAGCGCCTTCAGCGCGCTGTCGATCGACCCGGCGCTGGTATTGTTCTGCCCCAACTACCAGTCGGACACCTACCCGATCCTGCGCGACAGCAAGCGCTTCGCCATTCACCTGCTGTCTGCCGACCAGCAGGCGGAGGCCTACGCGTTCGCCAGCAAGGGCAAGGAAAAGGCCCGCGCCATCGCCTGGCATCTCAGCGAACTGGGCAACCCGCTGCTGGAAAACGCCACGGCGATCATCGAGTGCGAACTGTGGCGTGAATACGACGGTGGCGACCACGCCATCATCGTCGGCGCGGTGAAGAACCTGATCCTGCCCAGCGAGCCGTTGGCCCCCATGCTCTACCATCGCGGCAAACTGGGTGCGATGCCGAGCCTGGGCTGACCGACCCTGCGCTGAGCGCTCCTGTCGACCGGACCTGGGCAAATCACCGGTCGCGGGTCGGCAGCGCCGGGTGGCGTGTTAGACTCGCCGCTGTTTTTTTGCCTTTTCAACAGAGCGGACCCGATGAAACGCCTGCCCCTCGACGACAGCTTCAAGGTCAATCGCAACCCCGTCACCCTGCGCGAAATCGTGCTCGACAAGTTGCGCAGCGCCATCATGAATTTCCAGCTTCTGCCCGGCGACCGCCTGGTGGAACGCGACCTGTGCGAGCGCCTGGGCGTGAGCCGCACCTCGGTGCGTGAAGCCCTGCGCCATCTCGAATCCGAAGGCCTGGTGGAGTTCGCCGACGCCAAGGGCCCGCGCGTGGCGATCATCACTCTGGAAGACGCCCGCGACATCTATGAACTGCGCTGCGTGCTCGAGGGCCTGATCGTCCAGCTGTTCACCCTCAATGCCAAGGCCAAGGACATCCGCGCCCTGGAAAAGGCGCTGGCGGTCAACCGCAAAGCCCTTGAGGAACGCGCGCTGTCGGACGTGCTCAACTCCGTCCAGGGCTTCTACGACGTGCTGCTCGAAGGCTCCGGCAACCAGGTCGCCGCGACCCAGCTGCGTCAGTTGCAGGCGCGCATCAGCTACCTGCGGGCTACCTCGGTGTCGCAGGAAAACCGTCGCGGCGTCAGCAGCGACGAGATGGAGCGCATCGTTGCCGCGATCAAGAGTGGCGACCCGATGGCGGCGCACCAGGCCTCGGTCGATCACGTGCGCGCTGCGGCCAAGGTGGCTTTGGAGTCGTTGCGCCAGCAACGCAACGACGACCACAAGGTCCGCGACATCGCTGCGCCCATCGCCCTCGACGAACCCCGTATCGGACGCTGACATGGCCACTCCCCGGTTCTGCCCACACTGCGGCGCCGGCGGCCTGAGCCTGGGCATTCCGGCGGGCGATACCCACGAGCGGACCTTCTGCGCCGGTTGCGGGCACGTGCATTACGTCAACCCGAAAGTCATCACCGGCTGCATCGTCGAAGCCGATGGCAAGTACCTGCTGTGTCAGCGTGCCATCCCGCCGCGACCCGGCACCTGGACCCTGCCCGCCGGCTTCATGGAAAGTGGCGAGACCACCGAGGAAGGTGCCCTGCGCGAGCTGTGGGAAGAAGCCGGCGTGCGCGCCGAGATCATCTCCCCGTACTCGATCTTCAGCGTGCCGCGCATCAGCGAGGTGTACATCATCTTCCGCGCCATGGCCCTGGAAGTGACGGACGACTTCGGTCCGGAAACCGCCGCGCGGCAGTTCTTCGCGCCGGCGGACATTCCCTGGGACAGCATCTACTACCCCGCCATCCGGCAGATCCTGGAGCGCTACATTCAGGAACGCGCGACCGGTACCTACGGCATCTACATGGGCAATGACGACACCGGTCGCATTCACTTCATGCGCTAGCCGCCGATCGCCTCGCAACCCTCCACGATGATCACCTCGGCCCTGGCCGCACCTGCGCGCAGGCTGGCTGCGGCCTGGTATTCGCTGGATTGGTAGCAGGCCTGCGCCTGGGCGTACGAATCGAACTCGATGACCACGCTGCGCTGCGGCGTGGCCCGGCCTTCCATGGCCTGCGAACGGCCGCCTCTGGCCAGCAGGCGGCCGCCGTACTGGGCGAAAACCGCGGGTGCGCGCTGGGTGTACAGCCCATATTGCGCCGGATCGGTAACGTCCACATGAGCAATCCAATAAGCCTTCATTTTCACCTCGACAGGGGGATTGTTTGCGTATTATGGTATACCACGATTCAGCTGGTTATCCCAATCGATCAGCCACGATCGGTCAGCCCGGATCCGTATCCAAGTACGTATCAAAGATCCCGTGAAAGAAAGAGCCCGTGAAAGAGAGTGCAGGCATGGCGTTCAACAGCATCGAAGAAATCATCGAAGACTTTCGCCAAGGCAAGATGGTGTTGCTGGTGGACGACGAGGACCGCGAAAACGAAGGCGACCTGCTGCTTGCCGCCGACTGCTGCACGGCCGAAGCGATCAGCTTCATGGCCCGCGAAGCCCGTGGCCTGATCTGCCTCACCCTCACCGACGAACGCTGCCAGCGGCTGGGCCTGGAGCAGATGGTGCCCAGCAACGGCAGCGGCTTCGGCACCGCATTCACGGTGTCCATCGAAGCGGCCAGCGGGGTCACCACCGGCATTTCCGCCGCCGATCGCGCCCGTACGGTCGCCGCTGCGGTAGCGCCACGGGCCGGCGCCGCCGACCTGGTGCAACCAGGCCACATCTTCCCCCTGCGCGCCCGTGAAGGCGGTGTGCTGACCCGCGCCGGGCATACCGAGGCCGGCTGCGACCTGGCCCGCCTGGCCGGTTTCACGCCCGCCTCGGTGATCGTCGAAGTCATGAAGGATGACGGCACCATGGCCCGCCGTCCGGACCTGGAACTGTTCGCCGCTCGCCACGGCATCAAGATCGGCACCATCGCCGACCTCATCCACTACCGCCTGTGCAACGAACACACGGTCACCCGCATGGGCGAACGCGAACTGCCTACGGTGCACGGTACGTTCCGCCTGGTCAGCTACGAAGACCGCATTCAGGGCGGCGTGCACATGGCCATGGTCATGGGCGACATCCCCCGCGATGAACCGACGCTGGTGCGCGTGCACGTCATCGATCCGCTGCGCGACCTGGTCGGCGCCGAGTACACCGGCCCGGCCAACTGGACACTGTGGGCTGCGCTGGAAAAAGTCGCCGAGCATGGCGCGGGTGTAGTGGTAGTGCTGGCCAATCATGAATCGTCCCAGGCCCTGCTGGAGCGCGTCCCGCACCTGACCCAGCCGGTGCGCCCCTATTCACGCACCCAGACCCGCATCTATTCGGAAGTCGGCACCGGCGCGCAGATCCTGCAGGACCTGGGCGTCGGCAAACTGCGTCACCTGGGCCCGCCGCTCAAATACGCAGGCCTGACCGGCTACGACCTGGAAGTGGTCGAAAGCATCCCGTTTCACGCGTCAACCACTGAGGCCTGAGCCTTGAACGGCAACGGCCCCTGAGGCAATCGATCCACCAGGTCTTCACGACCTGACTGCTCCCGATACGCGGGTGTGGAAACAGCCCGCTCAAACAATGACAAAAGAGGGCGTACACGATGGTATTCAAGAAACGTGCGATAGCGGCGTTGGCTGCGGCGACCCTGGCATTCACGGCAGGCACTGCCGTGGCGGCCGAGACGCTGAGTTTCGTCAGCTGGGGTGGCACCACCCAGGATGCGCAGAAGTCGTCATGGGCCGATCCGTTCAGCAAGAGCAGCGGCACGGCGGTGGTCATGGACGGCCCGACCGACTACGGCAAACTCAAGGCCATGGTCGAGAGCGGCAACGTGCAGTGGGACGTGGTCGACGTGGAAGCCGACTTCGCCCTGCGCGCGGCCAGCGAGGGTCTGCTCGAACCCATGGACTTCAAGGTCATCGACCGCAGCAAGCTCGACCCGCGCTTCGTCTCGGACTACGGGGTAGGCTCGTTCTACTTCTCCTTCGTGCTGGGCTTCAACGAAGGCAAGGTCGCCGCCGGCAAGCCGCAGGACTGGACCGCGCTGTTCGACACCAAGACCTACCCCGGCAAACGCGCGCTGTACAAGTGGCCCAGCCCAGGCGTGCTGGAGATCGCCCTGCTGGCCGACGGCGTCGCTGCCGACAAGCTCTATCCGCTGGACCTGGACCGGGCCTTCAAGAAGCTCGACTCGATCAAGAAGGACATCGTCTGGTGGGGCGGCGGCGCGCAGTCCCAGCAATTGCTGGCGTCCGGTGAAGTCGCCATGGGTCAATTCTGGAACGGTCGCGTTTACGCCCTGCAACAAGACGGCGCCCCCGTGGGTGTGAGCTGGAAGCAGAACCTGGCCATGGCCGACTTCCTCGTCGTGCCCAAGGGTTCGAAGAACAAGGAGGCTGCCATGCGCTTCGTGGCCAACGCCACCAGCGCCAAGGGCCAGGCCGACTTTTCCAACCTGACGGCCTACGCGCCGGTCAACACCGAAAGCGTGCAGCGCCTCGACGCCGTCCTGGCACCCAACCTGTCGACCGCGCACGTCGACGACCAGATCACTCTGGACTTCGCCTACTGGGCCAAGAATGGTCCCTCTATCGCGACACGGTGGAACGAATGGCTGGTCAAGTGAAGCTGTCCTCGCCCTCCGCTCTGGGCAGCACCGGGGGCGCCGCCGGCGGCCCCGATGCACTGCGTGCGGTCCAGCCACGAGCGAGCCTGGTCCAGCGCTGGCGTGGTTCGGGCAACCTGCTGCCGGCGCTGTTGTTCCTCGGCCTGTTCTTCTTCGCTCCACTCATCGGCCTGCTGCTGCGCGGCGTGCTGGAACCGACGCCGGGGCTGGACAACTACCGTGAGCTGTTCGCCAACTCGGCCTACGCCAGGGTGTTGTTCAACACCTTCTCGGTGGCCGGGCTGGTGACCCTGTTCAGCGTATTGCTGGGCTTTCCCCTGGCCTGGGTGATCACCCTGGTTCCGCGCGGCTGGGGCCGCTGGATCTTCAGCATCGTGCTGCTGTCGATGTGGACCAGCCTGCTGGCGCGCACCTATTCCTGGCTGGTATTGCTCCAGGCGTCGGGGGTGGTCAACAAGCTGCTCATGGCGCTGGGCATCATCGACCAGCCGCTGGAGATGGTGCACAACCTCACCGGCGTGGTGATCGGCATGAGCTACATCATGATCCCGTTCATCGTGCTGCCGCTGCAGGCGACCATGCAGGCGATCGATCCCATGGTGCTGCAGGCCGGTGCCATCTGCGGCGCCAGCCCCTGGACCAACTTCTTTCGGGTGTTCCTGCCGCTGTGCCGCTCGGGGCTGTTCTCCGGCGCCTTGATGGTGTTCGTCATGTCGCTGGGTTACTACGTCACCCCGGCCCTGCTGGGGGGTGCACAGAACATGATGCTGCCCGAGTTCATCGTGCAACAAGTGCAATCGTTCCTCAATTGGGGTCTGGCCAGTGCCGCTGCGGCGCTGTTGGTGCTGATCACCCTGGTGCTGTTCTATTTCTACCTGAAGCTGCAACCCGAATCCCCGGTTGGCGCCAGCAATTCGAGGTAAGTCATCATGCTTCTTACCCCCAATGCCATGAGCCGGCGCCTGCGCGTCGGTCTCTACCTCACCACAGCTGCGATCGGCCTGTTCCTGCTGCTGCCGATCGTCTTCATCGTGCTGCTGTCGTTCGGCTCGTCCCAATGGCTGGTGTTTCCACCTCCGGGCTGGACCACCAAATGGTACCTGCAGTTCTTCGCCAACCCGGAGTGGATGGCGGCGGCCTGGTCGAGTCTGAAAGTCGCTGCGCTGACCACCGTCTTCGCCGTGCTGCTGGGCCTGCCCACGGCCTTCGCACTGGTGCGCGGCAAATATCCGGGGCGCGAGCTGCTGTATGCGCTGTTCACCCTGCCGATGATCGTGCCGCTGGTGATCATCGCCGTGGCCGTCTACGCGCTGTTCCTCAAGCTGGGCTACACCGGCACGCTGTTCTCCTTCGTGGTCAGCCACGTGATCGTCGCCCTGCCCTTCACCATCATCTCGATCATCAACTCGCTGAAACTGTTCGACCAGTCCATCGAGGATGCCGCGGTGATCTGCGGCGCGTCGCGCCTGCAGGCGATCTTCAAGGTCACCTTCCCGGCGATTCGGCCGGGCATGGTGGCCGGCGGCCTGTTCGCTTTCCTGGTCTCGTGGGACGAGGTGGTGCTAAGCGTGATGATGGCCAGCCCGACCTTGCAGACCCTGCCCGTGAAAATGTGGACCACCCTGCGCCAGGACCTGACGCCGGTGATCGCCGTCGCCTCGACGCTGCTGATCGCCCTGTCGGTGCTGGTCATGGTGGTCGCCGAAATCATTCGTCGCCGTAACCCCGTCAACGCCTAGGAGCTGGACATGAGTGCAGTGATCAAACAACAACAGGCCGTGCAGGCCGGCGACACCCTGGTCAGCCTGCGCGGCTTGAACCGTCACTATGGCGACTTCGCCGCCGTCGACAATATCGACCTGGACATCAAGGACGGTGAGTTTCTGACCTTCCTCGGCTCCAGCGGCTCGGGCAAGAGCACCACGCTGTCGATGCTGGCCGGGTTCGAGACGCCCAGCTCCGGAGAGATTCTGGTCGGCGGCCAGTCACTGGTGAACGTGCCGCCGCACAAGCGCGGGATCGGCATGGTGTTCCAGCGCTACTCGCTGTTTCCGCATCTGTCGGTGCGCGACAATATTGCTTTCCCATTGGACATCCGCAAACTGAGCCGCGCCGAACGCGACCGCAAGGTCGATGCGATGCTCAAGCTGGTGCAGCTGGAGGCTTTCGCCCACCGCCGCCCGGCGCAGCTGTCCGGTGGCCAGCAGCAACGGGTGGCCATCGCCCGCGCGCTGGTCTACGAGCCGCGCATCCTCCTGATGGATGAGCCGCTGGGCGCCTTGGACAAGAAGCTGCGCGAAGACCTGCAGGACGAACTGCGGCAGTTGCACCGACGCCTGGGCATCACCATCGTCTACGTGACCCATGACCAGGAAGAAGCCATGCGCCTGTCGCAACGCATCGCCATCTTCAGCCACGGCAAGATCGTCGGACTGGGCAGCGGCTACGACCTCTACCAGAACCCGCCCAATGCCTTCGTCGCTTCGTTCCTGGGCAATTCCAACTTTCTCAAGCTGACCACCACCAGCAACGGTTCCGCCACCTTCGAAGGCGCCAGCCTGGGCATGCGCCTGACTCCCGGCGCCAATGCCGGACAGCAGGTGCTGCTGATGGTACGTCCGGAGAAGGCCCAGGCCTTGAGCGTTGCCCAGGCGGCAGAGCAACCGCTATTGCCAGGCTGGAACCAGATTCCGGCCACCGTCACCGAGACCCTGTTCCTGGGCGAAAGCCAGACCTGCAGCGTTGTCACCCGAGGCGGTACGGCGATGACGGTCAAAGCCTTGTCAGCGGCCGGTATGCCCCTGCAGGCCGGTGAGCAGGTCCAGGTGCGCTGGGCAGCGGCAGACGCTTGCGTGTACACGCATTGGGAGGACGGCGATCTGAACAAGGCGGCCGGCACACACTGATCTGTCGACACACCCAGCAATCGCCGCAACGCAAAAGGCCCCGAACGATCGGGGCCTTTTTGCAACTGATCGCCGGGTAGCCAGCGCTACTTGGCGTATCCGGCCCGCAGTCGTTCGGCACGTTGCTGCTTGCGGGTCGCCAGGCAGTAGAACAGCGGACAGGTAACCACGATGCCCACCAGCCAGGACAGGTCCGCGCCTTCGACCAGATGGGCATAGGGACCGACATACAACGCGGTGTTGGCGAACGGCAACTGCACGGCGATGCCACAGGCGTAGGCGATGATCGCGTGCCAATTGAAGCGGCCGTACTGGCCGCCATCGGCTGCAAAGATCGACTCGATGTCGTAGTCGCCGTACTTGATCAGGTAGAAGTCGATCAGGTTGATGCAGGCCCACGGCACCAGTACCAGCAGCAGGGCCAGGATCAAGCCGATGAAGTCCTGGATGAAGTCGCCCGACGCGCCCACCGCCACCACACAGCACCCGCTCAACACCAGCGCCGACAGCACGATGCGCACCTTCACACTCGGCGTCCAGTGGGCGATGAACGTCTGTACGGCGGTGACGATGGCCAGTACCGCACCGTACAGGTTCAGCGCGTTGTGGCTGATGATGTTGAGCAGGAACAGCAACATCAGCACGGGGCCCAGCACGCCGGTCGCCTGCTCAACCGCAGTCATCGCTTCGGTGCCTGGCGGCGTTGCCAGCACTACCACGGCGCCGAAGCTGAACGACAGGATGGTCCCCAGCGTGGCGCCAGCGTAGGTGGCCCAGAACGGCTTGGCGATGCCGATATCGCTGGGCAGGTAGCGGGAGTAGTCCGACACGTAGGGCGAAAAACTGACCTGCCAGATCACCCCCAGCGACACCGTGGCGATGAACCCTGCCAAGGTGAACCCGCCTCGGGTCAGAAAATCGACCGGCAGCGGCTGACTGAACACGAAGGCGAAGCCGGCGACCAGCGCGCCGCCCATGACCCAGGTGCCGATCCGGTTCAAGGTGTGAATGAAGCGGTAGCCGAGCACGCCGATGGCGGTCGCGGCCAGGGCGCCGATGAGGCTGCCCAGAGGCAATGAAATCGGCTCGACCATGGCGTGGATCGATTTCCCGGCCAGCACGATGTTGGAGATGAAGAAACCGACGTAGATCAACGCGGCGAAGAACACGATCAACAGCGCGCCGAACCGACCGAATTGCCCGCGACTCTGGACCATCTGCGGTATGCCCAGCCTTGGCCCCTGCGCCGAGGACAGGGCAATGAACACACCCCCCAGGCAATGCCCCAACACGATGGCCAGCAACCCCCAGGCGAAATTGAGGTGGAAGACCTGGACCACCATGGCGCCGGTGACGATCGGCAACGGCGCGATGTTGGTGCTGAACCACAGCGTGAAGAGGTCCCGAGCCCGCCCATGGCGCTCGGCGTGGGGGACCTGCTCGACGGTATGGCTCTCGATCAATGGGTCTTGCGATGAACGCTCGGACATAGGGTTTCACTCGAGTCTGTTGTTGTTCTTGTAGGAATCCGGGTCACCAGGCGCAACCCGTTTCTGATAGACAAACCATATTACGGTATACCAAGAAAACGCAAGTGAGCGTCTGACCCCAACCTGTTTCAAAAGACCACCCGGACCGCGGCGCAGCTCTGAAATTGAGGGTTGCACAAACAATTCTTTGGTATACCATCAGACCAATAAATATTCGAACAAACCCGAGGTACCTTTGATGATCGATGCCGAAATCTACAAACAAGTCATGGGCTCGTTCCCCTCTGGCGTGACCGTGATCACCACGCTGGACGATCAAGGCCAGCTCGTGGGCATGACTGCCAGCGCCTTCAGTTCGCTGTCCATCGATCCGGCCCTCGTGTTGTTCTGCCCCAACTACAAGGCCGACTCCTATCCTCATCTGATTCGCAGCAAGCGCTTCGCCATCCATCTGCTCTCCAGCGACCAGCAAGCCGAAGCCTACGCCTTCGCCAGCAAGGGCAAGAACAAGGCCGATGGCATCGCCTGGAGCCTGAGCGCGCTGGGCAATCCGGTCCTCGACAACGCCATCGCGGTCATCGAGTGCGAACTGTGGCGGGAATACGAAGGCGGCGATCACGCGATCATGGTCGGCGCGGTCAAGAATCTGCTGGTGCCCAGCGCCCCGCAAACCCCGTTGGTCTATTGCCGCGGAAAAATGGGTGCCCTGCCCACGTTCGCCTGACATATCCCACGCCATTGACTGTCCGGGCCACGGCACGCCCCTGGCCGGGACGAACCACCGCCAACAGATCCGAGGTAGGCAAGATGAAATTTTCGCTGTTCGTGCACATGGAGCGCTGGGACGAGAAGACCAGCCACCGCCAGCTTTTCGAAGACCTGACCGAGCTGACCCTGATGGCCGAAGAAGGCGGGTTCAGCACGGTGTGGATCGGCGAACACCACGCCATGGAGTACACCATTTCCCCCAGCCCCATGCCGCTGCTGGCCTACCTGGCCGGCAAGACCACGACCATTCACCTGGGCGCCGGCACCATCATCGCGCCGTTCTGGCACCCGCTGCGAGTTGCCGGTGAATGCGCCCTGCTGGACGTGATCAGCAACGGACGCATGGAAGTCGGCCTGGCTCGCGGCGCCTACCAGGTAGAGTTCGATCGCATGGCCGGTGGCATGCCCGCCAGCAGCGGCGGCAACGCACTGCGCGAGATGGTGCCGGTGGTGCGCAAGTTGTGGGAAGGCGACTACGCCCATGACGGCGATATCTGGAAATTTCCCACCTCCACCAGCGTGCCGAAGCCGGTCAGGACGCCACCGATGTGGATCGCTGCGCGCGACCCCGACTCGCACAACTTTGCGGTCGCCAATGGTTGCAACGTCATGGTCACGCCGCTGATGAAGGGCGACGAGGAAGTGGTCGATCTGAAGAACAAGTTCGAAGCGGCCCTGGCCAACAACCCGACCGTACCGCGCCCGCAATTGATGGTGCTGCGTCACACCCATGTTCACGGTAACGACGACCCCGAAGGCTGGAAGGTCGGCGCTACGGCGATCTCGCGGTTCTACCGCACCTTCGATGCCTGGTTCGGCAACAAGACCACTCCGGTCAACGGCTTCCTGGAACCCAGCCCGGAATCCAAGTTCGCCGAGCGCCCGGAGTTCGAACTGGAGAACATCCGCAAGAACACCATGATCGGCACACCCGAGCAGATCATCGCGCGCATCAAGCATTACCAGGAGTTGGGCGTCGACGAGTTCAGCTTCTGGTGCGACAACAGCCTGCCCCATGCCGAAAAGAAGAAATCGCTGGAGCTGTTCATCAATGAGGTGGTGCCGGCGTTCCGATAGCCTTGAAGCGTCAATGAAAGAACCGGGCACTTGCCCGGTTTTTTCATGAGTGACTGAAGCGAGAGGCGGCCTGCATTTCTTCGACAAGCACCTGCACAAGCCTCTGTGCAGGTAGCTCCCTGGCCAGCGGCGCACCCTGCCCCGCCCACTGTGCAGCAAAGTCGTGGCAGCCCTTGGCGCTGGCCGCCCCATGCAAGGCTTTGGCAGCGTCGTAGGCCAGCGGATACTCGGCTGGCAGAGGAATCCTGTCGGCCCCGGACTCCAGGTACAGGCGATTCGGAATGCCCCGGGCCGGGCGGCCGGACAGGTAGCTGGTCACCCGGGTCTGATGGGCCTTAGGACCTTTCAACGCGTCTCGATGCTCTGGCGTTGCACAGGACTCAGGGCACAGGATGAACGCCGTTCCCAACTGACAGGCGCTGGCGCCAAGCATCATCGCTGCATTGATTCCAGCCCCCTCCATGATCCCGCCTGCAGCGATGACTGGCAGATCCACCGCTGCGACGATAATGCGCAATAACGCAAACAGCCCCATCTGCTGGTCTTTGCCGAACGCATCATCGAACACGCCGCGATGCCCGCCGGCTTCATAGCCCTGCGCAACGATCGCCTGAGCCCCGGCCTGCTCAAGCTGCCGGGCTTCGGACAACGTGGTTGCACAACCCATGGTGTAGATGCCCGCCGACTTGAGTTCTTCGATCCACTGCGCAGGCGGCGCGCCGAAATGAAAGCTGACGACAGCGGGTTTCTCTTCGACGAGCATTTCAAGCATGGCGCGGTCGTCGACAAAGCTTTTGTAGATTTCCTTCAGGACCGTTGGCGGCACACTCTCGAACTCGGCAAACAAACTCGAAAGATGCTTCAGCCACGCTTCGTTTCTGGCGTGATCGAACACCGCAGGGCGATGGCAGAACATATTGACGTTGAAGGGGTTGCCGGTCAGCGCCCTGGTCTGCCGAATCAGCTCACGCCCCTGCTCTGGCGTACTGGCGCCCAGACCGATGGAGCCCAACGCGCCAGCGTTGGAAACGGCCGCTGCCAATTGCGGCGTCGAGACACCTACCATGGGCGCTTGAACGATAGGGTGCGTTATTCCCCACTCGGACAGCCTGTCGGATTTCGGCATTTCTTATCCCTCCTCTCGATTGGTCGTGCGGGTTCGCCATCCAACCTGACCTGACCAGTACTAGGCCAGCTCTTCTGCTGGTCCGAAAAACTCATAATGCGCCTGGCCGTCCGGCACGCCCATTTCATGCAGGCTGCGCTTCATGAACGCCATGAACGGCTTGGGGCCCAGAAAATAGGCTTCGACGTCTCGGTCTTCGGGTATCCATCGTTGCAGCTGCTCTATCGAAGGCATGCCGACGGCATCGGGTTGTGCTGCTGAGTCGGCACTGGCTTGGTTATATACGATGTAGGCCTTGAATTGCGGAAAGCCTTGCGACCACTCGCAGAGCAGGTCCTTGAACGCTTGAGCCTGGGCATTTCTTGCGTAGTGGATGAAGACGACTGGACGCTCACCTGCCTGCAGCGCGGTCTCGGCCATGGCGATCGTCGGCGTGATGCCCACCCCGCCGCTGATCAGCACCAATGGCTTGGTACCTTCAGCCAGCGTGAAGTTGCCCGAGGGTGGAAACAGCTCGAGCACCGATCCGGCGATGACCTGATCGTGCAGATAATTGGAGGCCACGCCAGTGGGCTCGCGCTTCACACTGATGCGCAGTCCCACCCCTGAGGATGGCGCCGACAGCGAGTAACTGCGACGGTACTCGGTCCCCTCGATGTTCAGACGCAGGCTGATGTATTGCCCCGGTTTGTGCGCGATGACCGGTTTGCCATCGACCGGCTCCAGGTAGAACGACGTGATCTCACTGCTTTCAGGCACTTTGCAGGCGACCCGGAACAAGCGCCCACCGCGCCACCCGCCCGGTGCTGCGGCAACGCTTTCGTACACCTGTTCTTCGGCACCGATCAGCAGGTCGGCGAGCTGTTGATAGGCTGCCCCCCAAGCGGCTATCACTTCATCGGTGGCGATGTTTTCACCCAGCACTTCACGAATCGCGCGCAACAGGCAGGCACCCACGATCGGGTAGTGCTCCGGAAGGATTTGCAGCGCGACGTGCTTGTTGACGATCTGGCTTGCCAGCGGTCCCAGGTTTTCCAGGCGGTCGATATTGCGGGCATACATCAGCACGCCGTTGGCCAGCGCCCGAGGCTGAGACCCGCTCGCCTGATGCGCCTGGTTGAACAACGGTCTAACCTCTGGATGGCCGTCCAGCATGATGGTGTAGAAATGGGTCGCCAATGCCTCACCCCCCGTTTCCAGGAGCGGGATGGTTGCCTTGATGATGTCGCGCTGAGCTTGAGTGAGCATGTGAACTCCAGATGCAGATTAGTGATATCGTCACAGCAACCGTCATGCCATCAATAAACCCCAATGAAATCAGGCTACCGCTGGTTTTCAAGAGTCGTTTCGACTCGGTTAAAAAGACTCAACCATGAAAGATAAGGTCATTTCGACTCAGTCATCACGGGCGCTTCAGGCGCTTCTGCCCCTGCTGGGTGACCTCACGGCCGAGATCAGCGCAGAACACCGTTATCAGCGTGTGCTCGATGCGCTACGGGAGTTGGTGCCGACCGATGCCGTCGCCATCCTGCGTCTTGACGATCACGTGCTGATCCCCGAGGCCGCCCATGGACTGGCGGTCGATGCCATGGCCCGAAGGTACCCGGTGGACAGCCACCCGCGCTTGAAAGCGATCATCGAGGCACCGGGCGCGATACTTTTTCCGCCCGACTGCCCTTATCCGGACCCCTACGACGGCCTTATCGGCGCCAGCGCGTTGCCGGTGCACGACTGCATGGGCTGCGCCCTGCGCATCAACGAAAAGATCTGGGGTGTTCTGACCCTGGACGCGTTGAAGGTGGGTCAATTTTCCGCAGACGATCTGCAGACGGTGGAAACGTTCGCGCGTTTGGCTGCCGCGACGGTGGTCGCCGCCGGGCATTTCGACCAACTGATGCGCGCCCTCGAGGGTGAACGCAAGCGCGCCGATGCCTACCGACTGGCTCACCAGGGCGGGCCTCAGCGGATGATCGGCACCAGCGAGGCATTCAAACAGTTGCTGGGGGAAATCGACCTGGTGGCACCCAGTGAACTGACCGTTCTCATTACCGGTGAAACGGGGGTCGGTAAAGAACTGGTGGCGCGTCGGCTCCACAGCCACTCTCACCGCGCCGACAAGCCGATGATCAGCGTCAACTGCGCCGCCTTGCCGGAACACCTTGTCGAAAGCGAGCTGTTCGGGCACGTCAAAGGCGCGTTCTCAGGCGCCGTCGAGAATCGCCTGGGCAAATTCGAGATGGCCAGTGGGGGCACGCTGTTCCTCGACGAGATCGGCGAGCTGCCGCTGTCGGTGCAGGCCAAGCTGCTCCGGGTGCTGCAAGGCGGTGATGTACAGCGCGTAGGGTCCGACCGTTCCCATGTGGTCGATATCCGGCTGCTGGCCGCGAGCAACCGAGACCTGGCTGAAGAAGTTCGGACCGGCCGCTTTCGCGCCGACCTCTATCATCGCCTGACCGTGTATCCGCTGCGCGTGCCGCCGCTGCGAGAGCGCAAGGAGGATATTCTTCTATTGGCCGGCGCGTTCGCCGAGGAGAACCGGTACCGCATGGCACTGCCCCCGGTCAGGTTCGCCGCCCCCGCCAAACAGGCCCTCGGTCACTACGTGTGGCCCGGCAATGTTCGCGAGTTGGAACACCAGATCGCCAGGGCCGTGCTGAAGGCGAAAAAGCGGGTTTCAGGTTCAGCCCGTAGAGACATGCTCGTCCTGATGGCAGACGACTTCGACCTGCCGGCGGCGAAGAAAACACTGGAAGCAGAACTCCCTGAGTTGCCCGATCCCACTCGGTCTGCGCATGTCGACTACAAGGCCGCCGTGGATGATTACAAGAGAGAGCTTCTGGAAGGCGCATTGATCCAGCATCGAGGCAATGTCACTGCCGCCGCCAGGGCTCTTGGCCTGGACCGAGCCAATCTGGCAAGGCTTGCGGCACGGCTTGGTGTCAGGGTTCAGCGTGTGTAGGCACAAGCTTCAAACCGTGCTCATTGCTGAGCATCGAGCGAGCTATCGCGAACTCATGCTACTGCTGTGCAATGACTGAACTTGACAGGACTTCCTCGTCAAATCAAAGATTTAGTAAAAATCGAGAACCGACTCTGGAGCCTGGAGAAACAACTCGATGCAAAACAAAAAAACGAACCGCCGGCCCGTACCCTATAAACACCAACGCAGCAGAAAATTCAGCAGCTTTCTTCAATGGTAACGGCGCCCCCGGCTCAAAACCGGATCGCCCTCATTGCTCATTGTGGTTAATCAGATAATGTCGCCCTTTCAAAAAAGCGTGTTCCTTATAGCTGTCATGGCGCTGATCTGGGGCGCTGGCTTGCCGGTTTCAAAGATTGGTGTTCAGGCCTTGGGCGCTTGGCCATTCCGATTGGCATGCGCTTTTATCAGTGTTCTTTTCCTCTACGCCGTATTTTGGAAACCTGTGAATGCCCTCAGCACCACCTTAGACGCCATGCTTTATCTAAAGCTTTTCATTATCGCAATTCCAAACGTTTTTCTCGTTCCGGTTTTGAACAACATAGCATTGGAGCACCTAAGCATTTCCGACTCCACTTCCCTAATCTATACAATGCCTTGCTTTACCTCTTTTTTCGCGATGATACTCAATCGTAAACTCGATGGTTTTTCCATTGCTTCACTGACGTTCTGCTCAATAGGCATCTGGTTGATTATCGGAAAACTTGAATTTTCTTCAAGCCACTTGATCGTCCTGTCAAGCGCCATCTCCTGGTCGATCGGTTCCCTCATCGCCCAGCGATTGAAGACCGATATAGATTTTCGGGTGAAAGTATTCTGGCAGGTCACCTTCGGTTGCTTTTGCACCTTCCTGGTGTCCCCTCTATTTCTAGATTGGCCCACCGAAATCATGGCGTTTCCTGGAAGCTTGTCGTTATCTGCTGCTGCGGCGATTTTGTTTATGGGCATCGTTGGGGGCGCGATCGTTTTTTATATCTGGTTCTACCTGATAAAACTTCAGAGCGCCGAATACGCAAGCTACGCGACTTTATTTTCACCTGTCATTTCTGTTGTGTTGGCCATGACCTATTTTGGTGAAAAACCTTCAGCCAGCACAATCATTGGCTTTGCCCTCATTCTTGCCAGTGCGTTGATCGTGAATATAGTGCGGCCTGCATGGGTTTCAAGAAGCCTCCACCCATAAAGGCTAGAAGCTGGCCACAGCAGATACCGCACTAAAATCCAAGTACAGGCACTCTCAGGCGGGTACCATCAAACACCATGGTTTAGAATGACTATCGACCAGACAGCTCCAAATGCCCGTCACAGCTCAATAGCGCGTTCCACTTATCCTCGCCTACGTCTACAGGGACCACCCACCAATTGGTCGCAGTGTCGTAAGTGGCACCTGACAGAACTTTGACGTTCTCAATGCCTTCTACAGGTGGGTGTTTTGTGAAGTAAGCCTTGACGGACTGATCAAAAAAATCTTGACCTTTGTCAGGGCAAAACATATCGCCGCTATCATCACAGCCAGCTAATGCTGCTAGCAATGCAGCACCGATGAAGATACCTTGGCGCATAGGGCTCCTTATTTTCGACCACTGAAACTGATTTCCTGACTACCTTCTATGACGATCAGGTAGTTGTTGCACCCAAATCTATCGCCCCAAAACCTAAGGAAATCGGTGAGCTTTTCCTGCATGTACGTTCGGTTGCTATGGTCTGCATCATATGCATCTGGCTTCAACGTGCAATACCCGTCAAATTGCCATCCACCGTCAGATATGATTTCGCTTGCATGTCGCGCAGAGGCGATAGCTCGGAGTTCAAGGCCCTCACATGATTCAGCGCTCCACATCGAGAGCACTTGATCTGGAGCTGTGTGGATCGCAGGAATAGATAGCCACAACCAGGCGTTGTCTAATCCCGACATGACGCGTCGCTTTTCGTCCCTGGTTGTGGGTCAACGTTTGTGTTGTTGCTTGCACATGGGTTGGCTGTTCATCGTGCCGATGAGGATGTGCCCATGCTCAACCCCGCCGATGGAACACTCACCCCCTGACCGTCCACAACTGCTCGATCTGCGTCGTATAGCTCTGGCTCATCATCTCCCGACGCATGCCCCAGTCCGGGTTGGTCGGCACTGCCGCCGGACGCAAAGTCCCCCTGCCCCAGCGGCCGTTGACCGCGTCGAGCACCTGCATCAGGCGTTCGGCGGTGGCCGGTTGGGCGCTGGCGAACAAGTCGTCGGTGAACTCGCCGCGCTGGCACAGGCCCAGCAGGAGTATTTCGGCCTTGCTGTAGGTGAAGCCGCTGCGAAAGATGAATTCCAGGCCCTGCACCGCTGCCTTGGTCAACAGGCGTACATCGTCGGTGGGGTACGGCAGTTGCACCACCACGCCATTGGCGTACTTGGCTTCCAAGGGGTTGAGCATGCCGGTGCGGATGCTCACACGCAGCTGCCGACACAGCGAACGTTGCGCGCGCAGCTTCTCCGAGGCGCGCATCACATAGCTGGCCACCGCCTCGCGGATCGGGGCGATCTCGGTCAGGCGCTTGCCGAACATCCGGCTGCAGCAGATTTCCTGCTTGGGCGGATCGGGGTCTTCGAGCGCCAGGCACGGCGTGCCGCCCAGTTCGCGGGCGGTCTTTTCGATCACCACGCTGAAGCGGCTGCGCAACAAGGCCGGATCGGCGCAGCTCAGGTCCCAGGCGGTGGCGATATTCATGCCCTGCAGGTGTGCGCTCATCTTGCGGCCGATGCCCCAGACGTCGCTCACCGGGGTGACCTTCAACAGGCGATCGCGGCGGCCGGCTTCGCGCAGGTCCAGCACCCCGCCCAGCTGTTTGTGCCATTTCTTCGCGGCATGGTTGGCCAGTTTGGCCAAGGTCTTGGTGCCGGCAATCCCCACCCCCACCGGTATGCCGGTGCGTCGGTAGACCTGTTCACGAATGTCGCGGCCCAGTGCGTCCAGGTCCTGGTGCATGCCGGTGAGATCGGCGAACGCTTCGTCGATGCTGTAGACCTCCAGGGCCGGCACCATGGACTCGATGATGCACATCACCCGTTCGCTGATGTCGCCGTACAGCGCGTAGTTGGAAGAAAACGCCACGATACCGTGCTGGCGCAGCAGGTCCTTGATCTGGAAATACGGCGACGCCATCTTCACCAGCGCCTTGGCCTCGGCCGATCGGGCAATCACGCAGCCATCGTTGTTGGACAGCACCACGATCGGCGTCTTGGCCAGATCCGGACGAAACACCCGTTCGCAACTGGCGTAGAAGCTGTTGCAGTCGATCAGCGCGAAGACCGGTTCATTCCTTTTCATGGGCACGTACGCTGAAGGTCACCACGCCCCAGATCAACAGCTCGTCGCCTTCCATGATGTAGCGCGGCGGGTACTCGCGATTGGCCGACTTGAGGATCACCTCGCGACCGCGCTTGTGCAGACGCTTGCACATGGGTTCGCTGTTCACCGCGGCGATGACGACATGGCCATGCTCGGCCTCGATCGAGCGGTCCACGATCACCAGGTCGCCGCAGAAGATCCCCGCGCCCTGCATGCTGTCGCCCTGGATGCGCACCAGGTAGATGTGCGGTGCGCGGATCTCCAGCAGTTCATCCAGCGAAATGCGCTGCTCCATATGGTCGGCGGCGGGCGAGGGAAAACCGGCCGGGACCTTGAAGGAATACAGCGGATGCGCGGTGCTGCCCGGAGCGAGCGGGCCAAGAATAGTGATCATGGGATTGCCTGGTATTGATACTGTACGAATATACAGTTAACTTTGTACGACCTTGGAGGTCAACAAGAGACCGCGACAATCTGACGGAGAACACCATGTGTGGTCGCTACTCGATGTACGAAGCGATGGACATCTATCTGCGTGAATTGGCCCCGCGTCAGCAGGTCATCAGCTATGTCGACCCGCAGCCGCAGGCGCGCTACAACATCGCGCCGACGCAGCGGGCCATGGTGTTGCAGGGCACCGAGCAGGGCCTGTCGATCGATTCGGTGAAGTGGGGCTGGGCGCCGTTCTGGGCCCAGGGCAAGCGCCCTGCCCCAATCAACGCGCGGGTCGAGACGGTCGCGACCGGAAAGTTCTTCAAGCAGCTGTGGCCCAATGGGCGCGTGCTGATACCCGCCAACGGCTGGTATGAATGGGTCAAGGACGCCGGTGACCCGAAGAAGAAACAACCCTGGTTCATTCATCTTGCGGACGACAAGCCGATGTTCTTCGCCGCCCTCGCTCAGGTCACGCCGGGGCTTGAGCCCGGTGAAGGCGATGGTTTCGTGATCATCACCGATGCCAGCAATGAAGGCATGGTCGACATCCACGACCGCCGCCCGGTGGTGCTGGCGCCGGAGCAGGCACAGGAATGGCTGGAAGCCGACCTGAGTGCCGAGCGCAGTATTGAGATCGCCCAGCACGAAGGCCGGCCGGTGGCCGACTTTCGATGGCACGCGGTGGGCAAGGCGGTTGGCAATGTGCGCAATCAGGGTGCCGAGCTGATTGCGCCGATCGATGAGGCGTCCTGAAGCCGTAATCGCCGCCCGCTGAACTCAGCCGATGACGTTGACCGACGAGCCGGGCTCGAGCTGTTCCGTGCCCAGCGCGTGAATCAAGGTAATCGCCTGGGTCGACAGCGCCCGCAGGTGCACGGTGATCACTTCATCGACCCGCGTCACGTCCACCCATTGTCCATGAAACTGCACGGCGAGGCTGACGTCGCCCAGGCCGTGCGGTGGCGTCGGGAACACCCGCAACCCTTCCACCGCCGGACACACGCCCAGATAATGCCGCTGCATGACGTCCAGCGCGCCGGACATCGCCGCCAGGTGCACGCCCTCGCGGACTCCGCTGTCGGACTTGGCGTCCAGATCCGTGCGCAGGCAATGCTGGTAGTACGTCCACGAGGCGTCGCTGTCGGTGTGGGCCAGCGCACCGGCGCAGACGGTTTTCGACAGGCTGGATTCGTGGAAGACGTGGCCCAGGTGATAGTCCATGGTCCGCCGGGCGATGTCGCTGTCGAATGGGTAGCGTAAGCGGTCGAACAGCGCCTGCAACTGATCCTGTGACAGCAGGTAGAACAGCATCAGGGTGTCGGCCTGCTTGCTCACCTGATAGTGGTCGCAGTGATCGCCCCGGGCTTCGAGCATCCAGTCCAGGCGCGGATTGTCTTCGCGCTTCCACTCGTCCGGCGCGGGCTGCAGCCTGTCGAAGCCTTCGAACTGGTCGAGCACGCCATCGGCGGTGAACGGCAGGAACATGTTGCGGCTGACATGCTCCCAATGCGATGCCTCGTCGGGGCGCAGCGCCAGGCGCTCGACGAGGTCCTCGCGCAGGACGGTGGGCAACCGATGTAGCACTTCCAGCGCGCGGCACAGGGTCCAGACGGCCATCAGGTTGGTGTAGGCGTTGTTGTCCAGGCCCGGTTGCTCGGCATGGGGGTAAGCGTTGTGGTACTCGTCGGGGCCGATCACACCTTCGATGACATAGCGTTGCCGAGACTCGTCATAGCGGGCCACGCTGGCCCAGTAACGCGCGACTTCGATGATCAGATCACCGATCTTGCCGGCCAGTTGCTGCTCGTCGCCGGTCGCCAGGTAGAGCGTCCAGGCGTCGTAGGCCACGGCCGAGCCGATGTGGCGCTGCAAGTGTGTAGGGTCGGGCACCCAGTGACCGGAAAGCGGGTAGTACTGGAACGGCTGGGTCTGCTCTTCGCCGTCGTGGGCGCTGCGCCAGGGAAACATGGCACCGCCGTAGCCCAATCGGGCCGCTCGACGCCGCGCGGCCGGCAGGCGTGTGTGGCGGTAGTCGAGCAGTGAACTGGCCAGTTCCGGACGGTGTGTGGCGAACAGTGGAAAGGCGAACAATTCGTCCCAGAACACTTGGCCGAAATAGCCTTCCTGCCAGCCGCGCGCCGGAAAGCCCAGGTCACGGCCGATGCTCAACGGCGAAACCGTTTGCTGGATATGCCATCCGGCGAACTGCAGCGGATGATCCACTGCCGGATCGGCCACGCGGATGCGTCCGTATTCCCAGGTGTCTTGCCACGCCTGTTGGTGGGCGGTCAGTAACGCTGCATAGGGGGCGTCGGGCAATGCCGCCATGCTGCTGGACAACCCATGGAATTCGTCATCGACCTGCACGATGACGCGCTTTTCCAGCACCAGCGGGCCTTGCTCGGGCCACTCCACCGTACCCTCCTGCACCAGGCGATCGTCCACCACCTGACCCTGCCACTGGCACGGCGCTACGGTCTGCACCGCCACCGCCACCTTGCGCGATGGGTCCTCCAGGGTCGCCACCACCCCTGCCCGGCCGTCGGGCAGGTGCTCCCAGCGATGGCTGCGCAGGCGTCGGCCTTCGTAGTCGCGGTCGCGCTCGATCAGGTAGTTGCCGCGGCTGTTGTCCACCGTCGCACGCACGCGCAGGCCAGTCAGCGGTGTCTGCGCGTGCAGCTCCCAGCGCAGCACCGCCAGTTGCGCATTGGCCAGGCTGACGAAGCGGGTCTCTACCAGCTCGACCGGTGTCCCGCCCAGCAGCAACGACAACCGACGGGTCAGTACACCGCGCTGCATGTCGACGTGCTGGTGATAGCTGCGCAGGGTGTCTTCGGCAAGCTCGAACCATGGCTGCTCGTTCAGCGAAAAGGTCAGGCCAAAGGGGTCGGGCAGATTGACCAAGGCCGCAATATGGGTCGTGGTGCTGTTGACCTGGCGCGCGGCATCGTCGTACCAGCCTGCACGGTAGAGGCCGGGGTAATGCCCCTCTGGACGCGGCACGGCGCAGGCTTCGGGCGAACATGCGCGCCACGAGATCACTCCGTTGGCCAAGGTGAACAGCGCTTCGCGGCGCTGCTCGTCGTCGAGTTCGAAATGGTCGAAGGCCAGTGAGTGGGTCGCTTGATCCGTCATCGGCGTGGTCCACGGGTGTGCAGCAGGGAAACAGCGGTAACCGGCGTGGGCGTCATGCAAGGATTCCTCGAGTGTGCAGGCGTCGATAGTCATCAATGCAGACCCATGCCACCGCTCTGGGTTCGGCCTCCTGGGAGGTGCGCAGTGGTTACAGCATGTAACTCTGGTAGAACGCCAGCGTCGCCTGATTCTTGTGCTTGGCTTCGAACATGATGTCGAAGCGCTCGAGAAACTGCAGGGCGTAGCGGTTGGTCCAGTGATTCCACATCAGTTCGCTGTGGCCATAGAGATCACGCTTGGAGACCACCTGCAGCAGCGCTCCCATCTCCAGCTTCTGCTCGGCGGTGAAGCCCAGTTCCTGAAGGCGCTCCTGAGGCTGCGAGTAATGCATGACCGGCCGCACGCCCCGCCAGCTGTCGATGATGCGATCCACACGGGGATCGTCCACGGCGATGTAGTCGTTCTCGTTGATCCAGCAGTGGTGGATATCCAGCACCACCGGTGCCAGGTCGGCCAGTTGCAGGCAGTCGTCGACGCCGTAGGTTTTCTCCTCGTTCTCGAAGGTGATGCAGCGGCGCGCCACCTCCGACAAACGCGGCCAGATGGCGCGGATGCCCTCGGCGCCGAGGCGACCGGCGATGTGCACGTTGCACTTGAAATCCTGGAACTGCACGCCGTAGCCCATCATGCGGATCATGTCGGCGTGGTACTCGAATTCCGCCAGGCTGTTTTCCACGACCGGGGGTTTGTCCGAGCCCAGCACGCAGAACTGACCGGGGTGGAAAGACAGGCGGATGCCGGCACTGCGCGCGCGATCGCCCATCTGCGCGAAACGCTCTGCCAGCCAGGCCTGACGTTCGGGCTGCTGGTAGAACGCTGCCACCTGCGGATGGCTGTAGAACGGCAGCAGGTCGCTGCTCAGGCGCAGCATGCGCAGGGCTTCGGGCAGCTGCGCCACGTAATCGAGCAATTGCAGCTGCGCTTGCAGGTTGTGGGTGATCACTTCCTGAAGTTTCTCGTGGGCCACCTGGGTGGCGACGCTGTTCATCCAGCGCAGGGTAGTGGTGCGTGGGTTGTAGGCGCCTTCGATGAGCTTCAGTTCGGCCAGGGTCAGGGCGCGAATCGAATGTCGGTATTGGCAGGCGAAGCCGATGCGAGGGGTGTTCATGGGTGTGAAGGCCTGGTGTTCAGGTAGGTAGCCGATAGACCACTGCGGTGTCTATTCCTCTCGCCGAACATCCCCGCAGGCGGGCAAATTGACAGACGCCCTGCGCCGCTCTTAATCTGTAGCCAACGAATTGTAAATTGGTCATACCAATTCGGATTCACTGCTGGCAGACCTCCAACAACAATCGGGGAACCCGAACCATGCCGATGACACCTGTGGCCCAGCCTGCCCTCGCTATGCGGAGGATGACGCGCCCATGATCATTTCCGCTTCCACCGACTACCGCGCCGCTGCGCAACGTCGCCTGCCGCCCTTTCTGTTCCACTACATCGACGGCGGCGCTTACGCCGAGCATACGCTGAGGCGCAACGTCAGCGACTTGGCCGATATCGCCCTGCGTCAGCGGGTGCTGCGCAACATGTCCGAGTTGAGTCTGGAAACGCAGTTGTTCGGTGAAACCCTGGCCATGCCGGTGGCGCTCGCGCCGATCGGTCTGTGTGGCATGTTTGCCCGTCGTGGCGAAGTGCAGGCGGCCAAGGCAGCGGATGCCAAGGGTATTCCGTTCACGCTGTCAACGGTGTCGGTCTGCCCGATCGAGGAAGTCGCCCCAGCCATTTCCCGGCCGATGTGGTTTCAGCTGTACGTGCTCAAGGATCGCGGTTTCATGAAGAACGCCCTGGAGCGCGCTCGCGCCGCCGGGGTCAAGACGCTGATTTTCACCGTCGACATGCCGGTGCCCGGCGCACGCTACCGGGATGCGCACTCGGGCATGAGTGGCGCCAACGGGCCGATGCGGCGCATGTGGCAAGCGGTGACGCACCCGGCCTGGGCCTGGGATGTGGGCCTGCACGGCCGGCCGCACGACCTGGGCAATATCTCCACCTACCGTGGCAACCCTACCGGGCTTGCCGACTACATCGGCTGGCTGGGCAGCAATTTCGATCCGTCGATTTCCTGGAAGGACTTGGAGTGGATCCGCGAATTCTGGGATGGACCGATGATCATCAAGGGCATTCTCGACCCCGAGGACGCCCGCGATGCCGTGAGTTTCGGTGCCGATGGCATCGTCGTCTCCAACCACGGCGGACGCCAGCTCGACGGCGTGCTGTCCAGCGCCCGAGCCCTGCCTGCAATCGCCGATGCGGTGAAGGGCGATCTGGCGATACTGGTCGACTCGGGTATCCGCAGCGGGCTGGATGTGGTGCGCATGATTGCGCTGGGCGCCGATACGGTTTTGCTGGGCCGCGCCTTCATCTATGCCCTGGCGGTGGCTGGCGGTGCCGGCGTGAGCAATCTGCTGAATCTGATCGAAAAGGAAATGCGCGTGGCCATGGTGTTGACCGGGGCCAAATCCATTGCCGAGATCGGCTCGGATTCGCTGGTGCGTTGAGCGTCCGGTTCAGGGCAGCAGGTCGATCAGTTGCGGTTGCAGGGCGTGGGGCTGCACATCGAGCACGACCAGGGTGACCGGCAGCTTGAAGCGGCGGCGGCCGGCGCTGCCGGGGTTGATGTACAGGCACTCGCCGCGCCACTGGATCAGCGGCTTGTGCGAATGGCCGGTGATGACCAAGCGGGTGTCGCTGCGCAATGCAGCGGGTACGTCGGCCATGTCGTGGATGAGCAAGGTGGGCCAGCCTTCGAGGTCGAAATGCAGCACATCCGCCACCGAATCGGCCCATGGCATGCCGACATCGTTATTGCCCGAAACGACCTGCACCGGAGCGATGGCAGCCAGGTGCTGGACGATGTCACCCTTGCCGATGTCGCCGGCATGAATGATCCGTTCACAACCCTGCAGCGCTGCCACGGCCTCGGGCCGCAGCAGGCCATGGGTGTCGGAAATGATGCCTACTTTCACGGCGTGGTTCCCTGTGTGCGTGGTGCAGATCTGGACTGCAGGCCACCCGCGCAGGTTCCAACGAAGCCCCTTCGTTGGCGGCAAAACCCTCATCGCGACGCTGCCGAATACGCGGTGAGCCCTTCGCGGCCGATGACCGCTCCTACAGGGAATCCAGCACCTCTGTAGGAGCGGTCATCGGC